>JARYMF010000033.1 GCA_029907255.1 Armatimonadota bacterium | reverse complement strand
GCCCAGGGTTAGTCGGCACCTAAGCTGAGGCCGAAAGGCGTAGGCGATGGAGAGCAGGTCAACATTCCTGCACCACCCGTAGGACGTTTGTACGATGGGGGGACGCAGAAGGATAGGCATACGTGCGATTGGAAATGCACGGCCGCCAAGTAGGGGGAGCTCCCAGGCAAATCCGGGAGCTCGTTAACCCTGAATACGGCGGGGAAGCAGGGCTTCGGTCCTGTGAACTTGCTGAATCCACGCTGCCGAGAAAATCCTCTAAGGAGTTTTACGGGTGACCGTACCGCAAACCGACACAGGTAGATGAGGAGAGAATCCTAAGGCGCACGTGTGAGCCCTCTCTAAGGAACTAGGCAAGTTGACCCCGTAACTTCGGGAGAAGGGGTGCCTCGGTAGGGTTTAGTTGCATAAACAAAGCCCGAGGAGGCCGCAGAAAAATGGCTCTTGCGACTGTTTAGTAAAAACACAGGACTCTGCAAAGACATAAAATCGATGTATAGGG
>JARYMF010000032.1 GCA_029907255.1 Armatimonadota bacterium | reverse complement strand
AGAGAGGTTCTAGAGAACATCAAAAAGATACCTGAAGTCAAAACGGCTTACATGGTTTATGGGGTCTATGATATCATTGTCATGATTGAATCAGATACCCTTGAAAAGCTAAGAGAGATGGTGACCAAGAAAATCCGACAGCTGGACAAAGTACGATCCACGATGACTATGATCGTTATGGAAGAGGTCCAGTAAGAGTAAGGTTTAAAAACCTCTTGCTTTTTCTATATTCCGGTACGCCGGCCAAAGTTGGTGGGTTCCACCCGTTCCCATCCCGAACACGGTAGTTAAACCACCAAACGTCTGCGGTTGTACTGGACGCCGAGAGGGTCCGGGAACCCGCGGAAGCTGGCGGCCACTTCATCTTTTAAAGTTCTAATATAAACCAAATAAATATAACCGAGAAGGGTATGAAAAATAACGTTCTCGTGGTGGAAAGCGTGCTTCCTGTAACCCAAGGTCTATTCGGTGGAGGCGACATGACCTCCGTGATCCTGAACATCG
>JARYMF010000031.1 GCA_029907255.1 Armatimonadota bacterium | reverse complement strand
CCTAAGTAGCGGCGAGCGAACCGGGAACAGCCCAAACCCGGCATGTGTTCAAGGCTGCACCCGTTGCATGCCGGGGGTAGCGGGGCGCTTTTTCGGGCAAGGTGCGGCTTGCCCCGGGAGTTACAAAGGCACCGGTTAGGAGAACAGGCCTGGAAAGGCCGACCAGAGGGGGTAACAGTCCCGTATCCGAAAGCCGGTACCCTCCCGATAAGCGTTCCCAAGTACTGCGGGGCACGTGGAATCCCGTAGGAATCCAGGAGGACCACCTCCTAAGGCTAAATACTCCTTGGCGACCGATAGTGAACCAGTACCGTGAGGGAAAGGTGAAAAGCACCCCGGGAGGGGAGTGAAAGAGAACCTGAAACCGTATGCCTACAAGCAGTCAGAGCCCTGCACTCAATGGAGCTTTTGGGAGCTTTTAAGCCAAACCGGGCAGGTGCCCTAAAAGCACCATCGAGTCTCGAAGGTTCCATTGAGTGCGGGGTGATGGCGTACTTTTTGTAGAACGGACCGGCGAGTTGCGCGGGGTAGCGAGGTTAAGGGCGAGAACCCGGAGCCGGAGCGAAAGCGAG
>JARYMF010000030.1 GCA_029907255.1 Armatimonadota bacterium | reverse complement strand
TACGGGGTCAGATTGCCTAGTTCCTAAACCAGGGCTCACTCGAGCACCTTAGGATTCTCTCCCCGTCTACCTGTGTCGGTTTGCGGTACGGTCACCTGTGGGCCTCACTTAGAGGTTTTTCTCGGCAGCATGCTTAGGGTCAGTTTGTGGGCAGAGCCCTCCCGTTGGTGTCTCGGAGTTATGACCAGGCGGATTTGCCTACCCGGTCCTCCTACGCACTTAGACCGGCAATCCAGAGACCGGCTGACCTTTCACTTCTGCGTCACCCCATGGTGTCTTTGTCGACCCACTGGTGGTACAGGAATATTCACCTGTTTTCCATCGCCTACGCCTTTCGGCCTCGGCTTAGGGTCCGACTAACCCTGAGCAGATTAACTTTACTCAGGAAACCTTAGACTTACGGTGTTCCGGTTTCTCACCGGAATTCTCGCTACTTATGCTGGCATAGTCATTTCCAGGACCTCCAGCGCTTCTCACGAAGCACCTTCGCAGGCAACTGGAACGTTCCCCTACCTCCCATCACCTTGCGGTGACGGGACCGTAGCTTCGGCGGTAGGCTTGAGTCCCGTGAATTATCGGCGCGGAGTCACTTG
>JARYMF010000029.1 GCA_029907255.1 Armatimonadota bacterium | reverse complement strand
AAGTAATGGTCTGTAACTACACCTGCAAGAAAAGCAATAGCAAGTACAACTAGCCAGATAAGTACCTTGCGAAAGAATCGTTGCAAGCGGCCAGGCTGTGGTTTTTCTGCCTCTGTAGGGGTCGCGACAGATTCAGGTTGGGCGGGTGTTTGAGATGTGTCAAGAATTTCAGGGGCTGGCTGCTCTGGTTGGATATCAGCATTCTTCTGTTTCATGGCTTATCCTTTCTGTATCATTTCGGCATTCGTGCTTTCTACCGAGGAAACATGATGTAAATAATGAGGCGGCTAACGGCAAGCGTCAGCCGCACGCGGAGCGAGGGAGCGAAGCGACCGAGCGGAGCGTGTCGGCTGGACGCAGTGTTGGGCGGCCCTTATGTACTTCGAGTACCTGCCACAATGTAGCGATAAAGTGCTATACCTATGAACACTATTGCGCTCACATAAAGTATGGCGGGAACATAAACAAATATGAGATTGTTTGATATATACGGGCTCAGCGGCATAAGTGGATGGACTACCACCGGAATAATGGCAGTTACACTACAAATGATCGTTATTGCCACAAGGGGACGACGGAAAACACCCGATGAGACTATAACAGCCACCAACCCAGCGACAACGCCATTCGCTCCACTGATAGCGGCCGCTGTGATAAGGGTCTT
>JARYMF010000028.1 GCA_029907255.1 Armatimonadota bacterium | reverse complement strand
CAGGCGTCGCAGATGCGTTTCCGCATCGGCGATCCCAAAGGGAAGAAAGGCGTGCGTAGCTGGGATGGCAAACAGGGAAAGCGCGCACGTTTCCTGGCTAAACTGCTTATGAGGATAAGTAGCGATTTTTCAGAACAGGAGGCTGTCAATAGGGCTGTAGACGTCTTGAGAGCTATATGGCAGTCCATGAGGCAGTTTGATGAACGTGCCCCTACGTCCAATGACCGTTTACTTCTTCCCGTTGACGATGCCCGGAGATTGAATCCTGACTGGTGGAGACTAGTTCTCATCCGTGACACTGACACAATCTTCCAGTGTGACACCTGCGGTCGTCTTCAGGCCATCTCGGTTCGCGGTGTTTGCCCAAGACATCGTTGTCCAGGGATGCTCAGGCCAGTACAGGTGAGCAACCTGGAGCCCAACCACTATCGTTCCCTTTATGAGGAAGATTTGCCTGGAATGCTGCGCGTGGAAGAGCATACAGCACAGCTCGACAAAGAGAAAGCCCGAGAGTTTCAAAGAGAGTTCCGAAACGGCAACATCCATGTCCTGAGTTGCTCGACGACCTTTGAATTGGGCGTGGATTTAGGTGACCTTGATGTGATCTTTCTTCGCAATGTTCCCCCCGAGGCGTTCAATTACGCACAACGAGTAGGGCGAGCCGGACGCCGAAGCGGATACCCCGGATTTGCTCTCACCTACTGTCGCCGTAGCCCCCACGACCTTTACCACTTCTCTGAGCCGGAGCGGATGCTCAGTGGAAAAATCCGCCCCCCTGTCCTAAGCTTGCGGAACGAGAAGATCATCGCCCGTCATATTGCAGCAGTGGCGCTTTCCCGCTTTTTCCGTGATTTTCCTGAAAGG
>JARYMF010000027.1 GCA_029907255.1 Armatimonadota bacterium | reverse complement strand
CACAACAATCTAGCGGTTGCGTTGTATTACAAGGGACGGTATGATGAGGCTTGGGAGGAGGTAAGGTTATCGCGCAGATATGGAGTATCTCCCGATGCAAGTTTTTTGAAGGCGCTTTCGGAGAAAATGCCGGAGCCGTAGAGTTACTGTTGATTTAAGGGATTGTGACTGGTTGGAGATATCTTTTAGGGTTGGGTCATAGGCAACTGATATGGGCAAGTTTTCAAAGAGGAAGTTGGACTACACTCTCATAATTATTTTCTTTCTAGCGCTGGGCACGTTTGCCACTTTTGCTCAGGTGCTCAGGCACGAGTTCATAAATTTGGATGATAATGTCTACGTGACGGAGAACCCACAGGTCTTGCGAGGACTTTCCCTCGATAGCGTCAAGTGGGCATTTACTGCCATTTATAGAGCAACCTGGCAACCGCTGATATGGCTTTCTTATATGCTTGATATGCAGGTTTATGGATTGAGGCCGATGGGCTTCCACCTGACAAACGTCATTTTTCACATTGCTAACGTGCTTCTGTTATTTCTCGTTCTCAATCGTATGACCGAAAAAGTATGGAGAAGCGCACTAGTTGCCGCTCTTTTTGCCGTCCATCCGTTACATATCGAGTCAGTTGCATGGGTTGCAGAAAGGAAGGACGTCGTTAGTACTTTTTTCTGGATGTTTACGATGTGGGCGTATGTCAGATATGCCCTTTTACCTAAGGTCAGCACCTACATCCCGGTGGTTGTTTTCTTTGCATTAGGTTTGATGGCAAAGCCAATGCTTGTCACCCTTCCTTTTGTGCTTCTTCTTCTTGATTATTGGCCCTTAAATCGTATAAGACCCGCTCGGGACTTGCAGTTCGGAAAGCCTTCAAAGGTAATTGGAAGGCTTGTTGTCGAAAAAATCCCACTTTTTGTGCTTGCGTTGGCTTCGAGTGTGCTTGCGGTTGTTGTGCAGAAAAAAGGAGGAGCATTGAGCTCCACTGAACTTGTGCCGGTTGGAGTACGAATAGCAAATGCGCTTTATTCGTATTCTGCTTATATTGTAAAAACTATTTGGCCCGTAAAGCTTGCAATTTTATATCCACATCCAGGCGACACACTAGCCATTTGGCAGGTTATCGGTTCGGCGGCACTGCTCATAATACTTACGATTTTTGCGATTCTACTTGCAAAGGCTGGTCGTCAATTTGTAGCAGTTGGGTGGCTTTGGTTTGTGGGTACGCTTTTGCCGGTGATAGGCATTGTGCAAATCGGCCCTCATGGGATGGCTGATCGTTTTACTTATATTCCCCTGGTTGGGCTATTTATGATAGCTGCTTGGGGAATACCTGATGTGATTTACTGTCAAAATAACGAATTATCGGCAGAAAATACCAGGTCGAGGTTCTCATATCCAACTGTTATTCCATTCTGCGCTTTAGTTGTCCTGGCGGCTTTGATTATATGTACGCAATTCCAGCTAACCTATTGGAAGAATAACACAACGATATTCGCTCGTGCTCTTGAATGTACCAGATGCAATTACTTAATGCAAAACAATATGGGACTTAGTTTTGCCGCCCAAGGCAAGTATGAATTGGCTATCAAACATTATGCTAGAGGCCTGGAACTTCGGCCTGATGACGCCCAGTTGAACAATAATATGGGTGTGTCGTTGGCGGATCTTGGCAGAATTGATGAGGCGATGACATATTACCAGCGGGCAATTGAACTTGATCCAAAATACGCAATGGCGCACAATAACCTTGGAATCGCACTAGCGCAAAAAGGTCGCTTGCAGGAAGCTATTGAACATTATGAGGCTGCCATCAGGCTTAACCCAAATTTTGCAGAGGCGCACAATAACCTGGCAGTGGTTCTAATCTCTTTGGGGAAGACTAATGAAGCTTTGGGGCACTATTTGGAGGCAATACGGATAAATCCCACCTACGCCAGTGCTCATATTAACTTAGCAAATGAGCTTGCAAAGTTGGGACAGTTAGACAACGCTGTTGAACACTACCGCGCGGCAGTTCAAATTCAGCCAGAGAATCCAGTGCCTCATTACAGATTAGCAAACATACTATTTAAGCAGAGGAAGTATAATGAAGCCATCGAAGAATACCGAAAAGTTCTGGAGCTTGTGCCTAAACTTGCGGCGGCGCATAATAATCTGGCGGTTGCGCTATATTTTGTTGGTAATTATGCCGGTGCTTGGGAGGAAGTGAAGCTTTCTCGAAAGTACGGCGGAAAAATACATCCTCAATTTCTTCGTGCGCTCTCAGAGAAAATGCCGGAGCCTAAGCAATGAAGAAGTCATCTAAGTGGCCTGCTCATTGGAAAATTGCCATTGTTCTGTTTGCCATAACCTTGGTTGCTTTCTGCCGGGTGCTAAGAAACCAGTTTATAAACCTCGATGACCCGGAGTTTATTCACAACAATCCTTTTGTGAGGAGCGGGCTAACATACGCCAGCGTAGCATGGGCATTCAAGACGACACACACTGCGAATTGGCACCCATTAACTTGGATTTCGCACATGGTTGATGTTGAGTTTTTTGGATTGAATTCTGCGGGGCATCATCTCACAAGTTTATTGGTGCATGCTGTAAGTGCAGTACTCTTGTTTCTTGTTTTATATAAGGCAACCTTTGCAATTTGGCGAAGCGCATTTATTGCGGCTTTATTCGCTGTTCATCCATTGCGTATCGAATCAGTTGCATGGATTGCAGAGAGAAAGGATGTGCTGAGCACAGCTTTTTTATTGCTTACAATACTGGCGTATATTCGATTTGTCCAATCTCCTTGTATAAAAACTTATGTTCCCGTAGTCGTTTTTTTCGTGCTTGGTCTAATGTCAAAGCCAATGCTTGTCACATTGCCTTTCGCGCTGCTGCTATTAGATTACTGGCCCCTTGGCCGTACTCCATTAAATCGTTGCTCGTTAATTGATATGCCTACCAGCGGAGCGAGGAGACTCGTGTTAGAGAAAATTCCCCTGTTTGTCCTGTCTGCCTTATCTTGCATTGTTACATATCTCGTCCAGAGGGAAGAAGGTGCAGTAAGGGATTTGGCTCAATTCTCGTTGGGCGTTCGGATAGCGAATGGAATCGTGGCTTATGTCGCCTATATTGGAAAAATGCTGTGGCCAGCAAAGCTTTCGGTGTTCTATCCGCATCCAGGGCGAAGTCTCCCTATATGGGAAGTCATCATGTCGGCGCTGGTTTTGATAGGAATTACTTTCTTTGTGCTCAGGCTGGCTAGGAGGGCGCCATACCTCCCAGTTGGCTGGTTTTGGTACCTCGGAACCCTAATTCCAGTCCTAGGTCTTGTCCAAGTTGGCGGAGCGGCAATGGCTGATAGGTATACATATGTTCCTCTAATTGGCTTGTCCATTATTATCACATGGGGATTGCCTGAGCTGGTCGGGAGCACTCGGCAAAGTGATAGGTTGCCGACGGCCAACACCGGAAATAACGCTTCCTCATTGCCCCTTGGCTGTAAACTGACGTCCGTTTCTTTGTTTTCTAAGTCTGACGTTCTTCCATTCGCGGCTGGATTGGCAGTTGTTGCATTGATGATATCTACTGCGGTCCAACTGGGATACTGGAAAAACACATTCACTCTATTCGAGCGGGCGCTCGCAGTGACAGCGAGAAATGCCGTTGCACATGGGCAACTTGCTGTTGCTTTGGAGGCTGAAGGTAAACTTGACGAGGCGTTGGAACATTACCGACAGGCCGTCCGTGTAGAGCCAAGAGATTCAATGGCTCGGTATAACCTGGGTGTTGCGCTGGCGAAGATTGGAAGGACTGATGAGGCGATTGAGGAGTACAACGAAGTGCTTCGCCTAAATCCCGAGCATGTAAGCGCACACAATAACCTGGGGCTTCTCCTTCTCGACCGCGGCAACGTGAAGGAAGCTATACACCACTTCAGGGAGGCTCTAAGAATTGATCCCAATTTCCCGGAAGCCAGGAACAATTTGGCTAATGCATTGGCTGGCGGCGGCAATGCACAGGAAGCTATACAAAAATACGAAGAAGCCCTTGAGGCTAATCCTAATGACGCAACTGCTCATTATAATCTAGGTGTAGTTCTGGCTGGAAAAGGCGAGACCGAAGAAGCAATTAGACACTATCTTGAGGCGGTCAGACTGAGGCCAAATTATGCTAAGGCTCACCTAAATTTGGGGCTTTTGCTTGAACAGCAAGGGCGAACGGACGAGGCGGCAGAGCATTTTGCGAAGGCATTGCAAGCTGACCCCAGGTGTGCAGATGCCCACAATAGCCTTGGTATTATACTTGCAAAGCAAGGCCGCCTTGACTTGGCAAAGGTACATTTTGATAGCGCCGTCCGCCTCGACCCAAATAACGCGCAGGCGCATTTCAACCTGGGAAATATATTCGGCGCTCAAGGTGAGCAAGACAAGGCGTTGCGTCATTTTACCAAAGCAGTGGAGTTGAAACCGGACTTTTCGCAAGCGCATTTTAACTTGGCAGTTGCGTTGTTTCATAAAGCTCGGTATGCTGAAGCATGGAAACATGTTCGCCTTGCGCAGAAGTATGGGTTCGAGCCGAATCCTGCATTCCTCCAAGCCCTGAGTGCAAAAATGCCCGAGCCAAATAATTGAAAAGCAAGAGGACAATGCAAGAATGTCTTCTGAAAGCAAACGTAAAGGCCCCAAGTCAAAAATAGCTCTTTTTTCTTCAGCCATTGCTAGCAATCAGATTGTTCAGCTGAGCCTTGTTGTGGTCCTAGCAATCGCAATTCGGGTTGTCTACCTTCTGCAATACAAGGCGAATGCCCCTTACTATTCGATTATGATTGTGGACTCACGTTACTACGACGAGTGGGCTCAGCGAGTTGCTGCGGGAAAGGGATATGGTCCGATGCCATTCTACATGGCACCGCTATATCCGTATTTTCTGGCGATTTTGTATAAGATTTTTGGCCATAATTTTACTCCAATATACATCCTTCAGGCGGCCCTCGGCATAGTCAATGCCTGTCTTGTTTACGTTTTGGGAAGAAAGCTTTTTGGCCATCTATCTGGCTTGATTGCAATGTTGCTTATCCTCTTTTATGCTCCGCTTGTATACCTTGAGGCTAAAATTCTCACTGAAACGCTGGCGATTGCTATTAATCTGTGTTCTATACTGCTTCTAATGCGTGCGATTGAACGGCCCAGCGCCGGCAGATTCCTAGGAGCAGGCATTTTACTTGGGGTGAGTGCTGTCTGCCGGCCGAATTCACTAATAACAATTGGACTATTTATTGCATGGCTTTGGCTTTTTGGCCGTCGGATGGCTAGGTTTTACACTCGCCAACTTTTTCCTCTTATCATTGGTGTTGTGCTTGCGATTGCACCTGTTACAGCGAGGAATTATTTCATCGGGAATGACTTGGTGCTCATTACGTCAAATGGCGGGATTGTTTTTGCTCAGGCAAACAACGAAGCCGCTAATGGCGTATCTTCTGCAATGGCTGGCTTCAGTGCCTCAATAATGACCCAGCAACAAGAGGAGATGGCAATCGCAAGTAGGGCACTGGGCCACCAGGTGAAACCTTCGGAATCGGCGGCCTTTTGGTTTCGCCAGGGGCTTACTTTTATTAGAGACCACCCTGGGCGTTTTATTAGGCTTCTAGCACTAAAACTTCTCTGGTCTTTGCATGACGTCGAAGCACGATGTAGCTTCAATGTCTACCTTGAG
>JARYMF010000026.1 GCA_029907255.1 Armatimonadota bacterium | reverse complement strand
TCAACTGCCGAAAAACAGAACTCAGCGTCGGCTATTGAAGACTTTGATCCCTGGATTAATCAGTCACTAATTCCCGATGCAAGCGTCGAGTTCGATGAAGACGAGAATGGCAAGCCAGACTTCTGGTTAAAATCTGAGGACTCCGACGAACTCAAGTGGACTAAGCCAGATTGGGGCAACTACAAAATCGAGGGACTCATGGATATCAATCTAGTCATGCGTGATTCCTATACTGGCCAGCGTGCCCTCCGCATTGATCCAGGCAGGAGGGTGAGGTTTTGGAAAACTGAGAAAGTCTTTGCACAGCCTGGAGAGTATGAATTATCAGGGTACATTCGGTCAACGGCGCCAACATCAACAAAGGCAAGGCTTAGGGTTGCTTTCTATGACGCTGGCGGCCGAGAGTTGGGTGTTGGGAGAACGAATGAGGTGGCGCACTGCGATTGGCAGAAAGTCGAGGGGTATGTTCGCGCACCAAGTGGTACAACCTATGCGGTTGTTTTCTGTGCAGTGGATCCTGGAGAAGAAGGGAGCGTTTGGTTTGACGAAATTACCCTTGCTAAACGCGAAAAAATCGCTTCTCATTGACAATTGCCAGGCGCTTGGCTCATACTTGGTAATAGCTTTTGGAGGCGGCCATGAAAATTGCTAATATGCTTACACGGCGTGAATTCCTAAGAAAATCATCAAGCGTGATTGCTGCGATGGGAATAGGCGTGGCTCAATTACCCACAGAGGGGAAGGACAAAATGGAGCAAACTGAACGACCAAATATCGTATTTTTCTTTACCGATCAGCAACGGTGGGACACTTTGGGTTGTTATGGACAAAAACTCCCAATTTCTCCAAATATTGATAGGATGGCAAGGGAGGGCGTGCTCTTTGAGAATGCATTCACGGTCCAACCCGTATGCGGGCCGGCGCGTGCAGTTGTTCAAACTGGTATGTACGCTACCGAAACAGGTTGCTTCCGGAATGGAATTGCTCTTCCGTTAAACGCCAAGACTATCGCCAGGTATTTATCGGAGGCAGGTTATGAGGTAGGTTATATTGGCAAATGGCATCTTGCTTCCAATAAAGAGCATAATTATAGGGATAAGGCTATCCCACCGGAACGTAGAGGAGGCTATAAAGACTACTGGCTTGCGTCCGATGTACTCGAATTCACATCGCACGGCTATGACGGCCATATGTTTGATGCTGAGGGGAAACAAGTTGAGTTTAAAGGCTACCGAGTGGACTGCGTTACCGATTTTGTGCTCGAGTACCTTCGCTCACGAGATAGGAAAAAACCTTTCTTCCTCTTCGTCTCATACATTGAGCCGCATTTCCAAAACGACCATAAACACTTTGAGGGACCAATTGGCTCGAAAGAAAAGTTTAAAGACTTTGAGCCGCCGGGTGATCTTGTTGGAACCGAGGGCGATTGGCGTGAGGAGTATCCCGACTATCTAGGATGTTGCAATAGCCTTGATTACAACCTTGGCCGCATTCGCGCAGAATTAAAGGAACTTGGGCTTGAGGATAATACGCTGATATTTTATACCAGCGATCATGGATGTCATTTTCGCACGCGGAATGCGGAATACAAGCGCTCATGCCATGAAGCATCGATTCGCATACCAATGCTTGCCTATGGGCCGGGCTTCAAGGGTGGAAAGGTTGTCAAGGAGTTGGTGAGTCTGATTGATGTCGCACCAACTATCCTTGCCGTCGCGGGGATAGAGAAGCCGCCACAGATGCGGGGTAGGCAGCTTCAGGATTTAGTAAAGGGCGGGAAAACGGACTGGCCGAAGGAAGTATTCATCCAGATTAGTGAAAGCCAGACTGGTAGGGCTATTCGAACGAAGAAGTGGAAATATTCTGTTTCCGTACCGGATGCCAAGAATCCTGCAAGCGATGTCTATTATGAGGAATTCCTCTATGACCTTGAAAACGACCCGTACGAACGCAAAAACCTCGTTCGCGATCCATCTTTTGCTACAATTCGCAGAGAACTCGCCGATATACTTAAACGCCGAATTAGAGAAATTGAGGGCAAGGAGCCTTTAATTCTCCCTGCCTCCGGATGACCATACTTTAGTCTTGCGTTGAGTTTAAAGTATCTCAATATCCGCGACGGAGGGCAATATGTGAGTGGGACAGTATGGAAAGCGCTCGATATCAGCTTCTTTTGTGACACCGGTAAGTACTAGAATTGTCTCCATACCAGCCTCGATGCCAGCAACTATGTCGGTATCCATGCGGTCTCCGACCATGATTGTATCTTCCGAGTGAGCGCCAAGGTAATTGAGGGCACTTCGCATCATCAAAGGGTTCGGCTTGCCGACGAAATAGGGTTTAACGCCAGTTGCTGCCTCAATGAGCGCTGCCATCGCGCCAGTTGCTGGCTGTATGCCTTTCTCGGTTGGTCCTGAGGGGTCTGGGTTTGTGGCAATGAAGCGTGCACCTGCCAAAATTAACTGAATTCCATGCGTTATAGTTTCCAAACTATAGGAAGTCGTCTCTCCGAGAACTACATAGTCAGGGTTGATGCCGGTAAGCACATATCCAACGTCGTGTAGAGCGCTTGTTAAACCAGCTTCACCTATTGCAAAGGCTGTGCCATTCGGTTTCTGATGATGAAGGAACTGAGCGGTCGCCATTGCCGAGGTATAAAGACGATTTTGAGGGACTTCAATTCCCAATGCCGAGAGTTGGTGCTGGAGGTCGCGGGGAGTCCAGATTGGGTTGTTTGTAAGTATAAGAAATGGCGTCTTTGTCTCCAAAAGCTTGGCGATGAACTCCGGTGCACCCGGGATTGCTGTTCGTCCCCGCACGATTACGCCATCCATGTCTAGAAGATAACTTTTCTTAGGCATTTCCGCTTGTGAAAACCTTTCTTTAGTATTAGTGTTCAAAATATGCAAACGTATTAGCTTAAGTTTGGAAGGTGTTGCTAGCAAATCTAGTATACTATTATTCGGCAGATAATCCAATATTGGACACACAATCCTAGTAGTTCTGATTAGTATTGGAATCCAATGAATTGACCAGCTTGAGCGTAGGGTGTTATCATGGCTCACGGTAATAAAGCTTATTTCCGGGGGATAAAAATATGGGCAAGCTAGCTTGGGGAATTTTAAGCACAGGTCGAATTTCAGGCGTATTTGCGAAGGCGGTTGCAGAGTCAAGCACCGGTGAAATACTTGCCGTTGGGAGTCGTACCCAAGAAGCGGCAGACCGGTTTGGCGATGAATACAACGTTCCGCGTAGATATGGAAGTTATGAGGCGCTCCTTGCTGATCCAGACGTGCAGGCAGTCTATATCTCGACTCCTCATCCGATGCATGCCGAATGGGCGGTAAAGGCTGCTGAGGCGAAAAAGCACATACTTTGCGAGAAACCACTTACGTTGAACTACCCCGAGGCGATGGCAGTCATTGAGGCTGTTCGGAGGCACGATGTCTTTCTTATGGAAGCCTTTATGTATCGCTGCCATCCCCAGATTGCCAAGCTTGTCGAGCTAATTCGCGAACGAGCCATAGGGGATGTAAGGATTATTCAAGCAACTTTTAGTTTCCATGCCGGATTTAATCCGGAGAGCCGACTTTTTAATAACGCCCTTGGAGGCGGTGGGATTCTGGATGTTGGCTGTTATACTACTTCAATATCTCGCCTAATCGCAGGTGCGGCTCACGGGAAGCCTTTCGAGGACCCCTTTGAAGTAAAAGGTTTTGCTCACCTTGGCGAGACGGGGGTTGACGAGTGGGCGGTCGGAATAATGCGATTCCCAGGTGATATCATCGCGCAGATTTCGACAGGTGTGGCGCTGAACCAAGAGAATGTGGTGCGTATTTTCGGCTCCGAAGGCAACATCTTAATTCCTGCCCCGTGGTTTGGAAGCAAGGCGGGCGAGCCTGCACGAATCGTCGTGAATCGAAATGGCGAGCAGCCCAAAGAAGTGCTCGTGCCAAATGATGCTAGCAATTACACACATGAGGCTGATATAGTGGCTAAGAATATCGAGAAGCGCCAAGCTCCGCCACCAGCAATGACGTGGGACGACAGCTTAGGCAATATGAAAACCTTGGACATGTGGCGGCAAGCTGTGGGTCTCGTCTACGATATTGAGAAGCCAGACGCAAACTTCCCGACGATTGACCGGCGGCCGCTGACAATTCGCTCGGATGCAAATATGAAGTATGGCTCGATTCCTGGGCTTGAGAAGCCGGTATCTCGCATCGTGATGGGCGCCGTTGGTGGCGGCGGCGTTTCCCCACTCGCATCCTGCTCAATCCTGTTCGACGAATTTTTCCGCCAGGGTGGCAACTGCTTTGATACAGCTTACATTTATGGTGGCGGCAATAGTGAGCGTATTCTCGGTCAGTGGATTAGAAATCGTGGAATCCGTGAGCAGGTGGTCATTCTAGATAAGGGCGCGCATACACCTTTCTGCAACCCTATAGATTTGACTAGCCAGCTTTTTGAGAGCCTTGACCGGCTGGGCACCGACTATGTGGACATCTACATGATGCATCGTGACAATCCCGACATACCGGTTGGTGAGTTTATTGACGTTTTAAATGAACATTTGCATGCAGGGCGAATAAAGGTCTTCGGCGTGTCAAATTGGACAATTGAGCGCATAGAGGCGGCGAATGAGTACGCTCGACAAAAAGGACTAAAAGGGATTGCCGCAGTGAGCAACAACTTTAGCCTTGCTAGAATGATAGAGCCACCGTGGGCTGGCTGCCTTGCCTCGTCTGATTCTGAATCCCGCGCTTGGTTTGAGAAAACTCAAATGCCACTCATGGCATGGTCGAGCCTTGCCCGGGGTTTCTTCGCCTATGGTCATCCCAGGAATCATACCGACCCAGAGATGATTCGTTGCTGGCATAGCGAGGATAACATCCTACGTGCCGAGCGGCTTTTGGAAATGGCAGAAAGAAAGGGTGTTCCGCCGGTAAGCATTGCCCTTGCTTATGTACTTTGCCAACCATTCCCGACATTTGCCCTAGCTGGGCCAGCAAATCTTGAGGAGCTGAGGACCCTTCTTGTTGGGCTAAATATACAATTATCGCCGGACGAATTGAAATGGCTAAATCTAGAATTATAAGGTCGGGATACGTTGATTGTGTCGTTTGACTTTTCTGGAATAAGGTAACTAAGCGGCAATGTCTATGGATAGCGTTCATTCTACAACGCCTAGAGAACGATATCGCGCTATAATGAATTTTCAGCGGCCCGACCGACCATTCATCTGGACCTTCCCTACGCGAAAGGGAACTATGGACGAGTGGATAAAGCAGGGGCATCCCGAGGGCATTAGCACCGCTGAATTTCTTGGATATGATTGGTTCGAAGGCATTCCTCTCAACACATCACATTGCCCAAAGTTCGAGTTGATAATTGTCGAGGAAAAAGATGGTCAAGTTACCTACTATGATGAGGAAGGTGCCCTCCGCACCGAACGTAGGGATGCCCAGGGTAGTGGCTTTGTCACTCGGAAGTGGCTTAAGTTTCCTGTCGAGAACAGAGATGATTTTCTGAGGATGAAGGAGCGCTATGATCCTGAGGACCCTAGGCGCCGTGGACAATGCTTTGATGAGGCTGTTCGGCGTTCCCACACTGCTGAGCGCCCCGTGATGTTTACCATACAAGGCTTCTATTGGACACTACGACAGTGGATGGGCTTCGAAGGTCTTTCGATGGCGTTCTATGACTTGCCAGAGCTCGTGGATGAGATGCTTGATTTTGTGCTTGATTTCAATGTGCGGTTACTGCGTAAGCATCTTGCCAACGCGCACGTGGATAATCTTATGATTAACGAGGATATGGCATACAAAACCGCATGCATGGTTTCACCTGTTATCCTTCGAGATAAATTCTTGCCGCGATATAGAGAACTTGTGCAAGAAGCGAAGAGTATCTGTGCAGACAAAGTATTCGTTGACAGCGACGGGCACATAAGCGAATTGATTCCTTTTTGGATCGAAGCTGGGGTAGACGGCACAAGCCCTGTTGAGATAGCTGCCGAGCAAGACATTGTTGAGTATGCTGAGAAATACCCACAGTTCCTTTTCATTGGTGGTTTGGATAAACGTTGTCTAATTGGCGAAAGGGCTGATGTTGAGGCAGAGGTAGTTCCAAAGGCAACCAAGCTTTATGCGCGTCTTGGCTGGATTCCTGCAGTTGACCACGCCGTTCCCCCAAACGCCAAGTTTGAGAATTTCAAGTACATGATTGAACTGTTGAAAGAGTTGTGGTAGCAAAGCGCTAGTATTTGCCGTATTTCTCAACCAAATCGCGCATCAGAGCAATCCGGCTTTCTTCTGCTCCTGGAGGAACTTGGTCGCCGGCATTAGCGATTAGCCGAGGGCTTTGCTTCCTGAGATTCAGCCATCGCATTACAGCATACCTAAAGTCTTCGATGTTTGTGTTGGGTAGCCAGAGTTCCGGCGAAACGCCGCCAGAAAGGATAAGCTCTGGGCCTGCCTCTGACCGGCATTCATCTGGCGTTAGATCGCCCATGGGTGCGGGTGTTACCGCATCAGCACAATCGGCGCCTGTAGCGCGAATCATCGCCAGTGCACCCTTCAATCGCCCGTCTACATGCATTGCAACGAATTTCCCCGCAGAATGAAGGCGGCTGATGGCTTCAAGGTAGTAGTCTCGCGACCACTCTTCGAAGAAATGTGGCGGCTGGACATCGCTTGAAAAAT
>JARYMF010000025.1 GCA_029907255.1 Armatimonadota bacterium | reverse complement strand
AGAAATTGAATTTCAAATATTAAGCGGCCTTCCTCCCTCACGCGGCGTCGCTGCGTCAGGGTTTCCCCCATTGCGCAAGATTCCCCACTGCTGCCCCCTACTCCCGGAGAGTTTGGGCCAAATTATCGGATATCTTACCCTCCGGGATTCGGGGTCGGGGCCGTGTCTCAGTCCCCGTCTGGCTGGCCGTCCTCCCAGACCAGCTACCCGTCATCGGCTCGGTGGGCCTTTACCCCACCGACTACCTGATAGGACGCGGGCCCATCCTGGAGCGGAGAGTTTAATCTCCCTTTAACCGGTCTGACATGCGTCAGACCGGCCACATCCGGGATTACCCCGCCTTTCGACGGGCTATCCCGGTCTCCAGGGCAGGTTGCCCACGCGTTACGCAACCGTTCGCCACTGAGGAGCGGGAGTGTGGGAGTCAAGGTTGCAAAACACAACCACCCTTCGTTTTTGTCTTCCCGCTCCTCCGTACGACTTGCATGTGTTAGGCACGCCGCCAGCGTTCGCCCTGGACTGGGATCAGATCCTCCCAGAACCTTTGCTAATTTTTAAGCGTTCCAAGCCGGCTTCGCCGAACCAAATTGTCAAGGTGCATTTCTTCTAAATATTGTGTGCCCGTTCTTGCCACATGATAAACGCAACTATCAGCTCAACCTCAACATTTACAAATTTTTGAACTCGCTTTGGCATACTTCTTGCATTTATTTTGGATGGAGCGATTTGGCAAAGACACACAAGCAGTAAAGCTTCAAAAGAGACAGCCAAACCAACCCAGATAAGTAGGCGCGGCTTCAAGATAAATATATGACTATCAGTTTTTGGGCAAGAAAGCCTATACGCTGATCGGAGAGCTTTCTTTACCCCAAAAAGCCAGAAACAGCCACCTGTGGGGGGTGGCTGTTTCTATTTTGAACCAATGCTTGCGCCTTGACTTTTGGCATGCAATATCCTAAAATTCTCACACTACCGGTCGGTTGAAAAATTATCAGCATCTCAAATAATTGCAAAGAGGACTCATATGCCCACTAACCCGTTTCGTTTCCTAATCCCATGGATTCTCCTTTTGGTGATTCTTCCATGCATTGCCGTAGCACAACATTCGAAGGCGTCACCAACAAGCCCCGCAAAGGCGGCTTACGATAAGGCTGGGCAGCTTGCTAAAGCAGGCAAACTCAAAGAAGCTGCCGTCGAGCTAAAGAAAGTAATCAAGCTTGACCCTAATTTCATCCCTGCCTATGCCAACCTAGCGCAGATAAGCTTCATGACTGGAGATTTAAAATCCGCTGAGGCTTACCTAAAAGCCGGTCTAGGTAGGAAGCCAAACGATGCTAAGCTTCATTTGATGCTTGGACAGGTTCGTCTTCGTGCTGGAAGACGCGATGAAGGCAAAGCCAGCCTGAAAAGAGCTATATCTCTTGATCCTAAATTAGCCGATGCCCATATGGAACTTGGCACGGCATATGCAATGGAAAAAGAGTTTAAGCTTGCAGAAGCTGAGTTTAAAGAGGCAGTAAAGCTGAATCCAAAGGACGTGCAAGCTCAGTTTAACCTTGGTTCAGTTCTCGCAAGCCAAGGCAAGTTAAAAGAGGCGGCTGCTGCTTTCAAACGTGTTACAGATATCAACCCCAAAGATGCATACTCATGGTACGCACTTGCCTCATGTCAGGCGAAAATGAACGATTGGAAATCCTCCTTCCAAAGCATCAAGAAAGCCGTCGCCTTGGACCCACAAAACAAGAACTACCTTGCATTTATGGGCTCAGCAGGCATTCAAGCAGGGCAATACAAGGAAGCAGCCAATGCATTGGATAAACTTTCACGCCTAGATGCAAAAAACTCAAAAGTTTATTTCGAAGCAGGCCGCGCGTATTTTGGACTTAAAAACTATGGCGAAGCCGCAAAACGGTTTGCCAAAGCTTCTGAGCTCGACCCAAAGGACGACTTAGCCGCTTCCAATACAGGCGTATGTTATTCCCAGATTGGTAAATTTGATGAAGCGAAAAAATGGTTTGAGAAAGCTATAAAAATTAATCCAAAAGAAAAAAGCAACTACCAAGGTTTGGCGTATATTTACGAGCAGCAAGGCAAGTATGACGATGCAGTTACGCAATACCGCAAACTACTTTCCGTCGATCCCAAGAATATTGAAACGACTAGTCTAATAGCTGCCATCTATGAACGCAAACATAATTATGACAAAGCAATAGAAGTATACCGCCAGCATTTGAAAAATGATCCAAAACAGCTTCAGGCATATGTGAACATAGTTAGGCTTCTGCGGATGCAGCAAAAGTTTAAAGAAGCCCTAGACGAAGCAAAAAAGATGCTCGAAATTGCGCCTAATAATGTGGAAGCTTTGACAACCATAGCGCAAGTTTACGAGTCAATGAAAAACTATGACGAGGCACTAAAATACTATGACAAGGTAAAGCAGATTTCTCCAAAAGCTCAGCCTGCATACCTTTCAGCCGCATCAATATATGAAGGTAGAGGCAAGCTTGAAGAAGCTATCAAGGAATACGAAGCTCTTGCAAAGGCAGACCCCACAAACCCAATGCCTTTTGCTAGGATAGCCGAAATACTCGAACGACAGGGTAAAATCGAAGACGCCATTGCAAAATATAGAGAAATCGAAAAGATCACTCCAAACAATGTCTTCTTACTAAAAAATATCGGCAGGTTGCTCGAACAGCTCGGCAAGAAAGAAGAAGCAATTGCTGAATACAGAAAACTCGCCAGCCGGGCCCCCGATGACCCAACAGCACGGCGCACACTAGCCGAAGCGTTAAATAGAAATGGACAATACGACGAAGCAATTAAAGAATATGAGGTTCTACTAAAGAAAAACCCTAAAGATGTCGATGCTATCTGGGCAATTGGCCGGATAATGGTTGACCAGAAAAAAGACAATGAGGCAATTGCAAAATTCAAAGAAGCGATTGCTATTGACCCCACTTACGCTCAGGCAATTGATACGATGTTGCGCGTATACGAAAAAAACGACAACGCCAAAGCTGGCCGAGAATTCGTTATCAATCTTATAAATAAGGATCCCAACAACCGCTCGGCTATGATGGCTCTTGTTGATTCGCACGAAAGGACCCGTTCGCTTTCCGAAGCAATCCTATTTTTCGAGGATTACCTCAAAAAGCACCCGAATAGTAGAGCTGCAAGGGAAAGCTTGATAGCTGTTTTTGACAAGCTTCAGCTCAAGGATGATGTCATTCGCATGTACAAGGAAATGATCGAAAAAGATCCAAACGATATCATGGCTCGCAGCTCGCTTGCCCAATACTACGAACGACAAAACATGATAAACGAGGCGATTGCCGAATACGAACAACTTGCGAAAGACCGCCCTGCTGATATATACCCGCGCTACAGGCTAGCACAAATTTACGCTCAGAAAGGCGAGAAAGAAAAGGCAATAGAGATATACAAAAAGCTGCTGAAGGAACAGCCTGACAACCCATTCCTAAAGGAAGCAATGGACGACTTGCTTGGAACGCCACCCGAAGTCTCCCCACCTGCTCCTGGGGACCAAACGCCAGCGCCAGCACAGAGTCCGCCACCACCAAATGAAAACAAACCGGCTGAAGGCGCCAATCCGCCAGCAGAGCCTGCGCCTGCTCCCGTTGAGCAGACAAAATGAAACGAGGTGAACACAACCCAATACCTTTTAACCTAAGGAGGGTTCAGTTGAGAACAAAGTTTGGGGCAATTATGCTGGGCACAGTCCTAGCGCTTACAATTTCGTCATGCAGTAAGAAGGAGGAAAGCAAAAAGGAATTTCGCGTCGGCGTTACACTTCTTACCAAAAGCCATCCATTTTACCAAGAACTTGAAGCCGCAATGCGGGAAACTGCTGAGAAAGAAGGCATCGAGCTTAACATACAATCCGCCGAATTCAAAATGGATGACCAGCAGGCACAAATTGAAGATTTCATAACACAACAAGTAGATGCAATCGTTGTTTGCCCTGTTGATTCCGATACAATTGGTGGGGCGATTCGACGAGCGAACGAAGCTAAAATTCCTGTTTTCACTGCAGACATCAAGGCAAACGAAGGCGATGTTGTATGTCATATCGCTTCTGATAATGTAGCTGGCGGCCGTTTGGCTGGCGAGTACATGGCAAAGCTCTTAAAAGGAAAAGGAAAGATTATTATCATCGACCACCCAAAAGTCATGAGCGTCCGCGACCGAACCAAGGGCTTTGTCGAAGCAATTTCGAAGTACCCTGGTATTAAGATAATCGACCGCCCGCCAGGGGATGGCGAACGTACAACCTCGATGAATGTGATGGAGAACATGCTACAAAGGCATCCTGACCTAGATGGAGTGTTCGCAATAAACGACAGTACTGCTTTAGGTGCATTAGCAGCAATACGACAAGCAAAGCGGAATGATATAGTTATCGTTGGCTATGACGGCGACCCAGAAGCAAGGGATGAAATATTAAGAGACAGCCCCCTCAAAGCTGATGCAGTCCAGTATCCGCGAAAAATAGGCGAAATGACGATAAAAATGGTTGCCAAGTACCTAAGAGGCGAAAAAGTTCCAAAGGTTGTACCCATCGAAGTTGGTTTGATAGACAAAAAGTCGCTACAAGCAGAAAAGTAAACTTTCTAGGAGAAGTTAAAACTGGGTAGAAAACATGGGTGAAAAGCTTGCCCTCGAAATGAGGGGCATCACAAAAACCTATCCTGGCGTAAAGGCGCTTGATAATGTAGATTTTGAAGTTGCAAAAGGCGAAGTACACGCGCTTGTCGGCGAGAACGGCGCCGGAAAATCCACACTCATGAAGATTCTTGCCGGCGCTCAACCAATGGACTCCGGCGAAATACGCATAAATGGCGAGGTGGTTCATATTACCTCGCCGCAAAAGGCAATGGACCTCGGCATAAGCATCATTTACCAAGAGTTTAACCTCGTCCCATACCTCAATGCTGCTGAGAACATTTTCCTTGGTCGCGAGCCAAAGGGGATACTACCTGGTTTTGTGGATTTCAAGACTATGTATGCAGAAGCTCAAAGGGTAATTGACTCTCTTGGAGTGAAGCTTGACGTTCGAACACCAGTTAACCGCCTTTCGGTCGCCCAGCAGCAGATGGTCGAAGTGGCAAAGGCGACATCACGAAATGCCTCCATTATCGCAATGGATGAACCTTCCGCAACACTTACCGAACACGAGCTCCAAAACCTCTTCGAGCTGATTCGCTCACTCAAGAGCAAGGGCGTTAGCATCATATACATCTCCCATAGGTTGGAGGAAATTTTCCAAATAGCAGACAGGGTAACTGTTCTCCGAGATGGCAAGCTCGTTGGAACAAAGCCAGTCTCTGAGATTGACCGCGATGAAATCATTCGGATGATGGTTGGGCGCGAACTCAAAGAGAAGATTCCCAAAGAGAGCGTCGAGTTTGGTCCCCCAGCACTAACAATAAAAGGCCTATCTCGAAAAGGGATTCTGCATGATATCAGTTTTACAGTTCACAAAGGCGAAGTGCTTGGCATTGCAGGGCTTGTCGGCGCAGGCCGCACAGAACTTGCACGTGCAATATTTGGCGCAGACCCCATAGACACAGGCGAGATATGGCTAAATGGGACCAGAGTAGATATTCGCTCGCCAAGAGATGCAATTCAGCTGGGCATTGGCCTTGTCACCGAGGACCGGAAGGAACTAGGCCTAATATTGGGGATGGTAGTCCGAGAAAACATTAGCCTTGCCAACCTTGATTCACTTACACGGTTTGGGTTTGTTAACCGCCGTGAAGAGAGAAAGGCAGCCCTGAAGTTTGTCGAAGATCTAATGATAAAAACGCCAAGCATAGAACAACAAGTCCAGAACTTAAGCGGCGGCACTCAGCAAAAGGTTGTGCTTGCAAAGTGGCTCTTCACCCGGTCTAAGGTCTTAATATTTGACGAGCCAACCCGGGGCATCGATGTAGGTTCAAAAGTTGAGATCTACCAATTGATGAACCAATTGGCGGCAAACGGTACAGCTATCATAATGATTTCCTCCGAGCTACCGGAGATTTTAGGCATGAGCGACAGGATTATTGTAATGCACGAGGGGCGAATTGCCGGCGAATTTTCTAGAGAAGAAGCAACTCAGGAAAAAATAATGCACCTTGCCACCGGAGGGCAGTAGGGGCAAACCAGGGTTCAAAACTAAAACTCAACCCAAGCGTCTGACGTGCGCTTAAATATGCATTGTCTGTTTAATACTCCATATTTCGCCTAAGGTTTTAAATATGAAGCTAGCCTCTTACCTTAGAAACACATCCCAATATGGTATTGTTATTTTCCTCATTCTCCTTAGCATTTACTTTGCTTACACCACTGATGGTATTTTTCTCAGCGCCCGAAACATTGAGAATGTTTCTCGGCAGATAGCCATCAACACGATATTAGCAGTTGGCTTAACCTTTGTAATCATCTCTGGCGGAATTGATTTGTCCGTTGGTTCGGTTCTTGCACTTGCCGGCGTAATTTCTATGAAAGTTCTGTGCGATGGCTTGGTAATTGGCCAAAGCACCGTTATTCATCCGCTATCCGCTGAATATGCAATCATACTTTCAGCGGTTATCGCTCTACTAGCCGGCGCAATCGCCGGGGCTTTCAATGGACTCGTAATAACTGTCTTTCGAGTAGCTCCTTTTGTGGCAACTTTGGGAATGATGACAATTGCCCGAGGCCTTGCTTATGTTTATACTGACGGTCGCCCAGTGAGCCCTTTACCTAGCGCTGTTAGAGAATTCGGTGCATCAACCATTCCACATACAGGAATACCAACACTGGTATTCATTGCTCTCCTTGTAGTCGCATTAGGGCACATTATGCTAACCCGTATGAAATTTGGCCGCCATGTGTATGCCATAGGTGGAAATGAAGAAGCGGCAAGGCTTTCGGGAATAAACATTGCACAATCCAAGTTAAAAATATATGCGCTGTGTGGAATGCTCGCTGGTCTCGGCGGAATGCTCCTTGCAACGCGCCTTGCATCTGGCGACCCAAAGTCAGGGACGATGTTCGAGTTAAACGCAATTGCTGCAGCAGTGCTTGGGGGCACAAGCCTTATGGGCGGGCGTGGAACAGTGTTAGGCACACTAATCGGAGCACTAGTTATCGGCGTTCTCGACAACGGTTTGATACTTCTAGGAGTCTCAGCATTTTACCAAATGGTCGCCAAAGGCTTTGTCATCCTCGGCGCAGTAATTCTTGACCAATTGACACGCCGAACTTGACCGTTGCTTAACGAGCATGATAGATTAGGTATAAGGGCTCTTATGCCAAACTTCACGTCGCAAATCACCTCAAAGAGTGTATTTTCTAAAAGCCGAAGGAAAGCTATCCTTATGGCTGCTGGTGCCGCTACGATTGTCATCCTAATCTTCGTCGCCTACATCCCGGCAATACAAGGAGGATATATCTGGGACGACGACGTCTATGTTACCGAGAATACGCTCCTAACGGCTCCGGATGGGCTTAGGAGGATATGGTTTACATTAGATTCTCCCTCGCAATACTTTCCGCTTGTCTACAC
>JARYMF010000024.1 GCA_029907255.1 Armatimonadota bacterium | reverse complement strand
GAACCATGGGTCAAGGTCAATCTCCAAGGAGGTGCAATGTCCACGCGTGACCTATGGTATCTTCCGGTCACTTAGTTAGCTCAACCGATGCGCGAGCGGCAGGCCTCGGCGGTTGAGTGGTAGCAGCGCACCGCAACCGCATCACCCTACACAATTCCATTTTGAATGCCATCGGCACTGTCGATGAAGAGGGCGCAAGTCGACGCGCCAAAGAAGCCGATACCGCATCGGCAAACGGTCAAGTGTGGGGTCCTCTCCATGGCGTTCCCGTAACATTCAAGGATGCGTTTGTGACGGCGGGATTGCGTACCACGTGTAATTATAAGCCGCTGGGCGATAACATTCCTCAACGTAATGCGACGGTGGTTGCGCGACTGCGCCAGGCCGGTGCCATTATTCTCGGCAAGACCAATCTCCCGATCATGGCGTCGGGACCTCAGACGAACAGCCCGATCTTCGGCCGCGCCAACAATCCGTGGGAAACCGGCTGCACACCGGCGGGCAGTACAGGCGGCGGCGCCGGCTTTTCGAATCGCGAGAGGGTGGATATCCGCGCCGTATATGCGTCCGTTCGTTCCCACGAGGCGGCCTGCGGCGATGGTGAACCCGCCCGGTCCGCACCCGTAGTCGAGGACGGTCATCCCTTCGGAAACCCCACGGCGCTATGGAGAAAGGGTGTAATTCCGCCCGGTCTCTCCGTTTCTCCCTGTGATTTCTTATCTCTCCAGCATCACGGAGATCGAAGAGCGCGCAGGCAGAACATGGGCGTTAAAGGCTTGAAATGAAAAGCGGCGATGGTTACATTCCCCGAAAATTTTCACCGTGCAAAACGGTATGCTTAAAAGAGGGAGTGAGAGCAAGCGGTATACGTGACGGTGAATGAAAAAGCGTAACGCATCGAGAAGAACACGTGCCTGAATCCATTTCCCTTATGAAATTGCCCGGGAAAGGGAAACTGTCTACGCACAAGATTGTACGGCAATGGATTTTTCCCCAGGAAAGCCGATGGCGCAACGCCAAAACAGGGGAAGAGGGGCGGCATCACGTCGATGAGTCGCTTGTGCAGAAGGCGGTGCGTATGGCGGTGACGAGGGCCGGTTTGATAAAGCGGGCGACCTGCCATACGTTTCGACATTCTTTCGCCACCCATTTGCTCGAAGATGGATATGACATTCGAACAGTCCAGGAGCTCTTGGGGCACAAAGATGTCAAGACAACCATGATCTATACCCATGTCCTCAACCGCGGGCCGTCCGGCGTAAGGAGTCCTATGGATGGGCTTTGAGAGGTGTTTTATACCGATCCGGATAACATGCCGAACGAAATGGACGAAGTTGTAAAATGTCTTTCTTTACAATCGGTTAAGCCATTTTGAGCGGATTATCTGAAGGCGTCTTATATGGGTAAAAACGATAAATCCCTCATCTTATGAGGGTCATTCTAATTAATGTTGTGCCGCCCCTTGCGAGTCAAAGAATTGGGTCAATACATGTCATCGGATAACAACAAGATTGAATTGCTCGTCAAACGGATAAAATATGCCCCAAGTCGAGAATGGGTAAATTCGTA
This sequence comes from Armatimonadota bacterium, assembly GCA_029907255.1. NCBI lineage: Bacteria > Bacillati > Armatimonadota > Armatimonadota bacterium. The sequence goes on along the minus strand of JARYMF010000024.1, from coordinate 7,640 downwards.
TTTTGAGTTAGTGAAACGGGTTATCAAAATAACAGGATTAGATAACGATAATCCCCGACTTGTTATGTCCTTGTCGCCAAATAGCACAGGCTGGCATTTTCCAGTTACTATCAATAATCGCTATGTTGTTGCTTTGCGAAAAAAGAAAGAAAATGAGCAAACAAAACTCTATGTTGGCTTGATTTTCACTGCATTTGCCAGAGAAATTCCTCAATTACAGGATAATCCAGACTTAAATAAGTGGGGGCAATTCAGAAACTTGCGTGGTGAATATTCAGAACCGCCTTATTTCTTGCGCTTTGGTAATTTACCCGAATTACTTTATTGGCTGGAGACATCAGAGCAAATTTATCAAAGTTGGAGTGAAACACTCTTAACAGAAGTAAAACGGGCTAAATCTTCCCCTTATCGAAAATCTCATGAGCCGCTTATGTATAAAATGGCGGTTGATGTGAATTTTAGAGCAGAAATTTTAGACATGGTTTACGCAAAGAGTAAGCCGAGTTTGGGATTGTTGCCTGAACAAATAGATGAGCCTCAAGAATTTTACGAAGGCGCATCAAAGTCTATTACGGTAAATGCTTATGAGCGCAATCCGCAAGCCAGAAATGCTTGTATTGAACATTACGGCGCAAAATGTATTATTTGTGGCTTTGTTTTTGAAGAAAAATATGGCGAAATCGGAAAAGGTTTTATCCATGTTCATCATATAAAACCTTTGGGCGAAATTGGCGCAGAATATCAAGTTGATCCAATCAATGATTTATGCCCAGTCTGCCCCAACTGTCATGCGATGTTGCACATGAGAAAGCCACCTTATAGCCTAAACGAACTTCGGGCTATACTCAAAAGGTAAAAGCCTTGCAAAGCCAAAAGCGGCACAACATTGCGTGCAGCGGACGGGCGGGGGCATTCGCCCCGCCCAAAGGGATTCAGCCCCGTTGAGTGTTTTCTACCTTTGGCATTTTTCTGCAAAATCCCCCGCCCGCCGCTAACGCTTGCCGTTGGCCCTTTTCATAGGAAACGGATATGAATTTAATACCAATCCAATATCACAACAGAAAATATCCGGTTGAAATCAATGCCGGTATATATGAAACTGCTGCTCATTTTGATATTGAAAAAATTGAGACGCATTTGCCATGTTCTTTGCATACTGAATATTCATATGGCAAGAGAAATATGTCGTCCTCTGTCATCAATAACTTTCCAACAATTAGAACAGCTCATAAAGATTATATCCCTCAGCTTTGGTTTAATAAGAGATGGGCAGAGGAATTTGCAGATTTCATAACAACCATCACGGAAAATAAATCGGTAATAAAAATTATTGAAATCCATCCGCCTTTTAAAGATTATTGTCAGTCATTAGAAATGTTTATAGAAATCTATAAAATTTTTGAAGAGAAAATTCTGACGATTTTGCCTCATATTGATATTCTTATAGAAAATAGAGGAGGAAGTCAGTATAAAGGCGGGAAATTTTTAATTTCAAAAAATTATGATGTTGTCAGACTTTCAGAACTAATTGAAATTACTGGTTTGAGATTAAAGATAGTACTTGATTTTCCACAGTTGTTTTCATCGCATTTGAGAGTATCAGAAAATACAGAAAAAAGTATTTCAAATATACTGCAACCTCTCACTGTATGCAGAAAGTGTATAAAAGGTTTGCATATATGGGGAAAAAGAAAAAATGTTACGGGACGATGGATTGCACATCAGGGTAATCTTAACACTTATTTTGACAATAACGCTGATATAAAAAAGCAATTTATGACGCAATTGAAAGAACTTTTCAATGATAATATCAAGAGATATTTCGTGCCAGAAGTTAATAGTAGCGATATAGACTTGGAATCTATTATTGAAGACTTCAAAAATACAGGTTTCAAGTTCAGTTAAAAAGAGCAGGCTAACCAGCGGGTCGAGTGGACGGGGCGGATAAGCCGCCCCGCCACTCACCCTTGTCGTTGAGCTTTATAAAATATAAGGAGTAGCAATATGTCAATGGGATTTGTCAGTACGGTTAAACGTGGACAGCACTTTGATTTAGTAACCCTTGCTATAAGAAAATTAAAAAGTGCAAATCTCGCGCTTAAAGGAAAATCGGAACGTGAGTTTGAGCAGGCTGTGATAGGTTATCTGCAATCCTCTCCAACACTACGAAAAAATTTAATAACGCAAGTAGGTACGGACGAAGTCGAAAAAATTACGCAAGCTAATCTTTTTGGTTTTTCTCATCGACCTGATGCCTCTATAGGAAATGATGGTACCGCAATTGAAATCAAAGCTATTTCAGGCGACCAATCAGCTAGAGATATTTTAGGGCAGTCCATTGCCTACCGGATGCAATATCGGTTTGTAATAATTGTATTAGTAGACGAAACCGAAGACAGAAGGATAGTTGAGCTATGTAAAGATAAAAATAGCAAAGAGTATTCTTTGTTCACAGGCTTAGCGGAAACAATGAATATATTTTCAATAATCGGCCCAGATGGTCCATCAAAGAATGTTTCCTTTGGGCCATAAATTTGCCCAACAAGGCACTACAGCCGATCGCCGCTTCGCGGCTCCGGCTGAGCTTTTCCTTGGGCGGCTTATACCAGAAATGGGTCAGTTATGAGGCACTACGTAGCGTATAACAAAGTTGAGGAATGGGGAGAATATACCCCCGGTGTGGATGCTGCCGAGTATGGACACTATAGCAGACATCCTAAGGCCAAACTTGAGAAGATAATAGGCCAAACCATCTGGGTCTTTTCTGGAGAGCGCGTGAATGGCCGGATGGTATACAAGCTATGTAGCACTTATGGAGCGGAGGACATTGAGGAAAATGCAGAAGAAGTAGAAGCATCGGGTTTTCGATGCGTGGTAGGAAGCGGCTTGAGTTTTGTTCCGCCAATTCTGGTAAATGATTTAGAATGGTTTGCGGAGCTATTTAGAGAGCAAAATAGGTTTAGTTTTGGCATAAACCAGATAAGAAGCGAACATGTGATCCAGTCTCTTGAGAGACTCAAAGAAAGTTATTTGGAGAACAGATCAAGACGGACTGTTCTTCAGGATATAGAGGATTTGAAGAGTACCTACGAGACTCTGCGGGAAACAACACGTCAATCTGTGATAGAAAGCCGTATTGGACAAGGTCTATTTAGGAGTTCACTCATTCAGTATTGGCAGGGCTGTTCGGTTACTGGATGCAAGAATCTCGAAATATTGAAAGCATCACATATCAAGCCTTGGCGTGACTCGTCTAATGAAGAAAGGCTTGATGTTTTTAATGGTTTGTTGCTTATTCCCAACCTGGACACCTGTTTTGATTTGGGTCTGATTAGTTTCGATGATAGTGGGCAAATTCTTGTATCAAGTGGTTTAGATGAAACTACACGAGAGCAGTTAGGCATATATCCCGATTTGAGATTGTTACGAGTAGATGAAAAGCACAAGGAATTTCTGCGGTATCACCGTGATAGAGTCTTCCAGTCATAGAAAACCGCCCAACCTGCGCATCCAGCCGACAGCGCTCCGCTCGGTCGCTTCGCTCCCTCGCTCCGCGCTGCGGCTCACGCGCATCCCGTTAGACGCTAACGTGGGCACCATGACACAACAAAACAATACATTCATTGATTTGACTAAACTGACGAAGTGGATTAAATGGTTATTGTGTCTCCAAGTCGGCGTTGCCGTAATTGCCTTGATTTCTGGAGGGCTGGAATATCAACTGCTCAATGATGTTAAGAACGACGTTCATACATCCCAGCTTCAAGCTATCGCAGCAGCCGAGGCAAGCGATGCACGGCAGCAAGTTATTGTAATCACAAAACTGATCATCTTTGTGGTATCAGGCATACTCATTTTGAAGTGGATATACCGTGCCAATTTCAACGCTCGGCAACTTGGCGCATCCGAAATGCAGTTCACACCTGGGTGGTCTATTGGGTGGTATTTCATTCCAATTGCCAACTTGTGGAAGCCATATCAGGTAATGGAGGAAATATGGAAGGCGAGCGCGAATCCACAGGAATGGAAAAGCCAATCTATTCCGCCACTTCTTGGATGGTGGTGGTTTTTCTGGATTGTATCCAATATCTTAGAAAATGCATCCTTCAGCATGGCTCTCAAGCCGGCTCAGATTCATGAATTGATCGTGGGGAATATTGTAACGCTGATCTCTGATGTAACGAGAATACCTTTGTGCCTTATCATGCTGGCGATAGTAAGCAAGATTTATGAAATGCAAATGTCCCATTACAGAAGTCGCGTCTCATAAATAGCATCAACGCAGACGGTAAAAAACGCCGTTCCTTCGTCGTTCTTCTTTTTACCGCCGGATATGCTGAATGTTGGGTTCCTTGAAACATGCCCCTCACTCATCGCCCTGTTGCCGAGAAGGACATTCGGATCATTTGCGGCTTCCCGCAAAACGCAGATGAGCTGTTCTTCTTTTTTCCAAAGGCGGATTATCCCTTGACTTCATCGCAGTTGCAGGACGCAATTGCACAACGTTCAGACTCAACTGTCGTAGAACTTGACGGTGAGGTTGTCGCCTTCGCTAACTTCTACCGCTGGGAAGTCGGCGGCTGTTGCTCCATTGGAAATGTCATTGTTTCCCCAGAAGCCCGCGGGAAAGGGGTGGGCAGGTACCTCATCGAACAGATGATTGGCATCGCTCACTCGAAATACAGGGCCGCTGAGGTAACGATATCGTGTTTCAACCAAAACGTTGCGGGTCTGTTGCTTTACCCGAAATTGGGTTTCCAACCTTATGCAATTGAAGAGCGGAGAGACAAAAAGGGTAATCGGGTTGCGCTTATTCACATGCGGTTACCGATAAACGTAACCTGACCAGCCGCTGCATCGGACGGAGCGGTAGAGCTACCACTGATATCCAATGTTAGCTACGGAGGAATCATGGAAAAGGTTGAAATCGGTATGACTGTCCGTCTCCATTCTGGAGGGCCAATACTTACCGTAAATACACAACCCGACGAGAATGGCTATGTGACTTGTGTGTGGTTTGATAAGGACGAACATGTACGAGCTTACACCTCCCCTATGTCTTCGCTAGAGTTGGTAAAAACTAAAGGGTCAGATGTAGAAGACGAAGCTGGGGAAACAACAGCTCATGAAATAGAGGAGGATAGGATCGAGGAGGATGGGTTTACTGACCATAGCGAGTATGATCGAGATGACGGCCTGTTTGACGATTTTCAAGATTTGTTTCTTGAGAAGGGTTGTGGCGAAGGATATTCATGTGAGGAATGCGAGAATGTCGGTTGTCCCGCTCACCCCTGCAACTAGAAAACCCGCGTAAAAAATGTTCCTGGCTGTCAGAGCCAAAGCGCCCCTCAGCCAAAACCCTAACGTTCGGCGCATACTCTGCTTTTTACAACTATGGAGGAATAACCGATGGACCAGAACGAGGTCGCAATTGCCTTTGACATAGTTCTCGAGGAAATCGAGAACGCTATTACTGCGTTGAATCGAGAAGAAGTTCAAGCCTTCCAAGCGGGTGAATACGACGTGGCAAGGGAATTGATGGAAAAAGGCCGGCTGATGACTGCATTTCGCAAAAAGATTGTTGATCTTCAAAAGGAGTGGCTTAACATTTTTACAACTGTTAGGCCTCCGAAGGATCGGAAGCGAAGTAGAAAGGTAGCCGAGAGACTAAAGCGTGGTCTTCGAACACCGGAGGACGAATTTCGCATACCTATACTACAAAGTCTGGCGGATTTAGGTGGTTCCGCACCTATGACCGACGTCCTTGATAGAGTGGAAAAAGTGATGAAGAATCGGCTAAACGATTACGACCGCTTGCCATTGCCCTCAGACCCTAGCCAAGTCCGTTGGCGCAATACCGCTCAATGGGCTCGAAACGCAATGGTAAAAGAGGGTCTGCTTGCCTCGGATTCCCCCCGGGGAGTGTGGGAGATAACTACAGCGGGTAGAAGATGGCTTGCGGCTGCCATCGAACGAAAATAATACAATGAGCCTAACATCTTGCTCCAACCGACCCCGCCTTCAGCCGTGCGGCTAAGCGGCAGATCGTTGGCTGCAAGAGAGGAGATTGAGGATATGAGCTACTACTTCACCAAGATCACGGCCCTCGGATATGAACAGGCCCTCATGAGGGTGCAAGAGGAACTGGAGAAAGAAGGGTTTGGAATCATCACGGAGATCGACGTACGGGACACGCTCAAGAAGAAACTCGACGTTGATGTGCGGAAGTACAAGATTCTGGGGGCGTGCAATCCATCCTTTGCTCACCGAGCACTTCAGGTGGAAAGCCGAATCGGGACAATGCTCCCCTGTAACGTGATTGTGCGAGAGCGCGAAGATGGACACACAGAGGTTTCGGCCATCAATCCGGTTGAAAGCATGAAGTCTGTGGCGAATCCCCAATTGGAGCAGATCGGGAATCACGTTGCGGCGAAACTCAAAGCGATCGTCGATCGGATCTGAATTGGGCGGCCAACCAGGCCCTTGAGCGTACTCGCATACCGTGCGCAGCTTAGAGCTGAGCGTTAACCCACCGCATAGAACCATGGGTCAAGGTCAATCTCCAAGGAGGTGCAATGTCCACGCGTGACCTATGGTATCTTCCGGTCACTTAGTTAGCTCAACCGATGCGCGAGCGGCAGGCCTCGGCGGTTGAGTGGTAGCAGCGCACCGCAACCGCATCACCCTACACAATTCCATTTTGAATGCCATCGGCACTGTCGATGAAGAGGGCGCAAGTCGACGCGCCAAAGAAGCCGATACCGCATCGGCAAACGGTCAAGTGTGGGGTCCTCTCCATGGCGTTCCCGTAACATTCAAGGATGCGTTTGTGACGGCGGGATTGCGTACCACGTGTAATTATAAGCCGCTGGGCGATAACATTCCTCAACGTAATGCGACGGTGGTTGCGCGACTGCGCCAGGCCGGTGCCATTATTCTCGGCAAGACCAATCTCCCGATCATGGCGTCGGGACCTCAGACGAACAGCCCGATCTTCGGCCGCGCCAACAATCCGTGGGAAACCGGCTGCACACCGGCGGGCAGTACAGGCGGCGGCGCCGGCTTTTCGAATCGCGAGAGGGTGGATATCCGCGCCGTATATGCGTCCGTTCGTTCCCACGAGGCGGCCTGCGGCGATGGTGAACCCGCCCGGTCCGCACCCGTAGTCGAGGACGGTCATCCCTTCGGAAACCCCACGGCGCTATGGAGAAAGGGTGTAATTCCGCCCGGTCTCTCCGTTTCTCCCTGTGATTTCTTATCTCTCCAGCATCACGGAGATCGAAGAGCGCGCAGGCAGAACATGGGCGTTAAAGGCTTGAAATGAAAAGCGGCGATGGTTACATTCCCCGAAAATTTTCACCGTGCAAAACGGTATGCTTAAAAGAGGGAGTGAGAGCAAGCGGTATACGTGACGGTGAATGAAAAAGCGTAACGCATCGAGAAGAACACGTGCCTGAATCCATTTCCCTTATGAAATTGCCCGGGAAAGGGAAACTGTCTACGCACAAGATTGTACGGCAATGGATTTTTCCCCAGGAAAGCCGATGGCGCAACGCCAAAACAGGGGAAGAGGGGCGGCATCACGTCGATGAGTCGCTTGTGCAGAAGGCGGTGCGTATGGCGGTGACGAGGGCCGGTTT
>JARYMF010000023.1 GCA_029907255.1 Armatimonadota bacterium | reverse complement strand
ATCCCACGTGGAAGGCACTTCTTAAGAGACTTAGCCGCTTCCACGATGCCTTCTGAGACAACAACAAATATGACCGACTCAGCACCCTCGACTGCCTCCGGCATCGAAGTTGTAAAGGTTAGGTTGCTAGGGAAGGGAAAGCCTGGCAGAAACTTGGGGTTTTCACCGGCTTTTTCCATTTCAGCTGCCTGGGAGGGATCCCAGACCCACAATTTGACTTCGTTGCCTTTTCTTGCGAGAAGGAGCGAGAGCGCCGTTCCCCAACTGCCGGCACCCAATACGGCAATTCGGCTCATGATATTTCCTCCTTGGCGATTATAACATTGGCAAACAGATGCGACAACATCGGGTCGTCTTTGCTCAAAGAAGGTACAAATTTACTGCCTTTGGCGTATATTTAAATGGGTTGTTCATTGACAGTGCAAGCTCTGGACACTTATAATCTCGTTTGGAGGCCCAGTTCATGCCACAGACGGAAAGAGTTAGGTATGGTCGGCGTTCTCAGCGCAGGCGCATAAGGATAATTCTCATCTGTATACAAATATTGCTCCTTTTGGTGCTTGGCATTCTGCTAGGCGGAATCATTGGCGCTTTCTACAGCGTATCAAAGGTTCTTCCTTCGAGCCACGATATAGAGGAGTACCGGCCTACCGAAGCGACCCGCATAATTTCCAGCGATGGAGTTGTCCTGGCGGAGGTCTACGAAGAAAACCGCGAGGTTGTGCCGATTACAGATATCCCCAAAGATCTTCAGAATGCTACCGTGGCAATTGAGGATGCCCGCTTCTATAAGCACTGGGGCATTGATTTAAGGGGAATGCTCCGCGCATTTATAGAAAATTTGAAAGCTGGACGAATGGTTCAGGGCGGAAGCACCCTTACACAACAGCTTGCGCGCAATTTATATCTCACTAGGGAAAAGCGGCTTTCGCGCAAGCTTCAGGAGATAATTCTTGCACTTCGCATCGAGCGAAACTACTCTAAGGAGCAGATATTAGAGCTTTACCTCAATGAAGTCTACTATGGAAGCGGAGCTTATGGAGTCCAGACCGCATCTAAGATCTATTTTGGCAAGAATGTGAAGGACCTGACGCTGGCAGAATGTGCTCTCCTTGCAGGGCTGCCCAAAAAGCCATCGGTATACTCGCCCTATGAAAACCTACGTGCTGCCATCGGACGCCGCGGGGTTGTCCTAGATAAAATGGCTGAGTTGGGATACATTACTCGCGAGCAGTGTGAGCAGGCTAAAAGGGAACCTGTTCGTCTTGTAGGCTTGAAGCCCGGCGGGTTGGCTAAGTACAAAGCGCCATGGTTTGTTACCTATGTTCTGAAGCAGCTCACTAGGGAACTTGGTGCGGATATGATTTATAAGGGTGGTCTTGAAGTACATACGACGCTTAACTACGAAATGCAACAGGCTGCCGAGGAAGAACTTCGCAAAGGCGTTGCTGCTGCAAAGCACATGAATGTTACCCAAGGAGCGCTGATATGTATTGACCCGCATAATGGGCATATTAAGGCTATGGTTGGCGGCGTAAATAAGGATTTCACCAAAGATCAATTCAATAGGGTTGTCCAAGCTCGCAGGCAGCCGGGGTCATCATTCAAAGTTTTTGTTTACACCGCCGCAATAGACAATGGCTATGATCCAAGCTATAGAATATCAAATTCAAGGGTTACTTACGTTGGCTATGGGTCAAAACCTTGGACGCCAAAGAATGCTAACGGCAGGTACGGGGGAACCTATGATTTAAGACAGGCGCTTGCCCAATCAATCAACGTAGTTGCAGTCAAGCTGGCTGATAAAGTTGGGATAGACCAAGTAATTACATATGCACGGCTTCTTGGTATTAAGTCGAAGCTTGAGCGAACTCTTTCTCTTGCTTTGGGCACGTCGGTTGTTACGCCACTTGAGATGGTATCGGCATATTCAGTCATCGCAAACGGGGGCATCCGTGCGGAACCGATGACGGTTACGAAGATTACGGATGGAGAAGGTGGCATTATAAAAGAATATTCTCCGGTAACCATGCAGGTTCTTAGCAGGCAAACGGCAGAAACAATGAATGAGCTGCTAAGGGGAGTAGTGCTCCACGGCACTGGACGTGCCGCACGGGGAGTCCCTGAAGCTCATGGGAAGACAGGGACGACCTCAGACTGCCGGGATGCTTGGTTCATAGGATACACCCCTGAGCTTGCCTGCGCCGTCTGGGTGGGTAATGACGATTTTAGTCCGATGCGCCGCGTCTATGGTGCGAATGTGTGTGCGCCTACGTGGGCTGCTTTCATGAAGCGTGCCCTTGAGATATATAAGCGCGAGAAAAACCCCGAGATGGCAAGGTCGAGGACCGACCTAGAAGAAAAAAGCCGCCGTGAGTCCGAGCGGTCAACTCGTAGAGAGCGTCCCAGCAGCGAAGCTCGGTCGCCGCGAACAGTAGATATAACGATATGTACCGAAAGCGGATGCCTAGCGACGAAGGATTGTCCTTCGACATATAGAGCCTCGTTTGAGGTCGGCACCGAACCAATGACATATTGTCCGATTCATGGTTCTCAGGAGGTTAATCAAACGAACCAAGAGGCGCAAAGTGCTCCTCCTGCTCCTCCGCCTCCTCCTCAACCTGCGCCATCGCCTGCTCCAAGCGATCGTTATGTGAATGTTACGATATGCGTTGACTCAGGCAGAATTGCAAATATTTACTGTCCGGAAACTATAACGCGCAGATACAGGGTGGAGGAAGCACCGAATAAAGTGTGTACTATCCACCGTGCACCGAGGGAGTAAGATGATAGCGATTATTGATTATAAGGCAGGCAACCTAACAAGTGTTCGCCTTGCTTTAGAGCATATTGGCGTGAAGTGCGAGATAACGAGCGATTCGGCGCATATCCTAAGAGCTGAGAGGGTTATTTTTCCGGGCGTCGGCGCCGCAGGCGAGGCAATGAAGAACCTAAATGAACTTGGACTGCTTGAATCTCTGAAGACCGTCGTATCCCAAGGGGTGCCGTTCCTTGGGATTTGTTTGGGAACCCAGATTATCTTTGAATTTTCCGAGGAAGATGGGGGGACGAATTGCATCGGTTTCATTCCTGGAACTGTCAAGCGGTTTGTGCCCCCGAATCCTCTTTGTAAAATTCCGCATATGGGTTGGAATGCGGTAGAATTTCTTCGACGACATCCCCTTTTGGAGGGAATTGAGGATGGAAGTGAGTTCTACTTCGTCCACAGCTACTATCCATCGCCTTCGGACACCTCGTATGTAATAGGGGTAACTGAGTATGCCGATGTGCGATTCGCATCAATTATAGGGAAAGGTAATATATTTGCCACGCAATTCCACCCAGAGCGGTCGGGACGAATTGGCTTGCGCCTTCTCGAGAACTTTAGCCGGTGGGATGGAAAATGCTGACCAAAAGAATTATCCCTTGTCTTGATGTGCGCAACAAGAAGGTCACTAAAGGGATAAAGTTCCAAAACAACATAGACCTTGGCGATCCTGTTGAGATGGCTGTTGCTTACAGCCAAGGCGGCTGCGATGAATTAGTTTTTTACGACATCACTGCTTCTGCAGAGCGCAGGCCAATAGACATAGAAATGGTTCGAGAAGTCGCCAGAGTCGTCCATATTCCTTTCGCAGTTGGCGGCGGTATTGAGAGTCTGGATGACATGTATCGTGTTCTGCTTGCAGGTGCGGAGAAGGTGTCTGTAAACTCCCTGGCGGTGAAAAACCCTTCTATAATCGCTGAAGGCGCAAAGGTTTTCGGTAGGCAGTGTATTGTTCTTGGCATGGATCCTGTGAGGACGAATGACACCACTCGTTTCCCTAGCGGCTATGAAATCACTATAAGGGGCTTCCGGGAGCGAACGGGACTCGATGCACTTGAGTGGGCTAAGAGGGCGGAAGATTTAGGGGCAGGTGAGATTGTTGTCAACTCAGTTGACGCCGATGGCACGCGTTTGGGCTATGATATCCATCTCACGCGCCTTATTTCAACGAATGTGAGTATACCCGTTGTAGCTTCAGGAGGAGCAGGCAAGCCTCAACACCTGGTTGATGTCTTTAATGAAGGTTGTGCCGATGCAGCGATTATTGCAAGCATGATTCATACAGGTGAATATACAATTGCCCAAATTAAAGCTGAGCTTGCATCAGCGGGGGTACCTGTGCGAAAAAAATGGTAGAAGTCAAAGTCTATCTGATTATGGCTAGAAGAATTACGGCGCTGCCAAATACTACGCGGTAGGCGACGAATATCCCCATACTTCGCTTCTTAAGGTAATTGAGCAGAAACCCGATGCAGATATACCCAACAACGGTGGCAGCTATTACTCCAAGAATAAATGGCAATATTTGATTTGGTGGCAGGCCATCAGTGAATAGATCTTTAAGCTTATATACCCCTGCTCCAAATATAATTGGTGCTCCTATTAAGAACGAAAATCGCGCTGCAGCTTCCCTTTTAAGTCCACAAAATAGTCCTGCTGTGATTGTTATTCCAGAGCGTGAAACGCCAGGGATTATGGCTAGCGCTTGAGCCAACCCTATGATTATCCAGTCTTTCATTGTAATTTCCTTCATAGGTCGGCGCTGTTTGCCAAGCCTATCAGCTAAAAGCAAGACAATTCCCGTAATGATTGTCACAGCCCCTATGAGCGTAGGTTTGTTTCTGATACCGTACTCTATGGCGTCTTCGAAATACATGCCGGAGAGGGCCGCAGGCACACAAGCGAAAATGACTGGCCAAAGCAGTAGGGCTTCCGAATTGGGTGAACTGTTTCCCGATTGTTCCCTCTTGAACCTCGATCTTTCGATGGAAGTCCGAACCATTACATACCATTCCCGCCAAAAGTAACTCAAAAGCGCAAAGAGCGTACCTAGATGAAGGGCTACGTCAAATACAAGATCGTGAGTTTTCCAATTGGCTATCCAAGGAATGATGATGAGATGGGCAGAGCTACTAATAGGTATGAATTCAGTTAGACCTTGTACTGCGCCGAGGATTATTGCTTCTATAATTTGCACTCTAGTGCCTTCCCAATTTCAAGAAAGTTTTGAACATTAATAGGCATCTGGGCCGGGTCCCATATCAGTAGATGATTGAGCCACACGTCTTTCGCCGCTTAGGCCCCATACTCGTACCTTTGGCGGCTTGACTATATAAAACCTTATTAGCACTCTCAAAACTGCTGCTACTGGTGCAGCAAGGAACATTCCTGTTATTCCAAAGAATTGGGCTCCGATTAGTAGGACGATTAGTATCAGCGCTGGGTGGAGCTGCATACGGTCGCCTATTAGCATGGGCATGATGAATTTGCTCTCTATAAAATGGAGAACCGCAACAAAAATTAGAAGGTATAATCCCATCCAAGGCGATTTAGCCATTCCAAGCAGTACGATAAGCAAACCGCTGATTATGGGTCCTATAATTGGAATAGCCCTAGTCACGCCTGCGAACAAGCTCAAAATGAGTATGTAGGGCATTCCTGCCAAACTGAGCCCAGCAGCTACAACGAAGCCGGCAATAATGCATAGTAGGAGCTGGCCAATTATGTAGCTTTTCATTATTGCACTTATCTCGTGGAGAATCGCTAGTGCTTCACGCGCCCGTCTCTTTGGAACTAGTCCTACAAACTCTCGTTTTAGTGTTCTACTGCCAAGTACAAAGTAGAAAGCAAGTACTGGAATTGCTATTACATCTACAAGGTGGGAAACCCAGTTTATGGTCTTAGTTATTGCTCCCTTCACCCAAGTTGTCGCTTCCGCCCCAAGCTTGGTAAGGTCTTGGGCGCTTAGCAATTGCCGAAGATCGTCAGGGAGCTCCATGTACCATTTCTTGAGGCTTTCAAAAATCTTTGACACTTGCTCGCTAGAACCTTCAAGGCTTGCAACTAGTCCAGCCATTTCTCCTCGGAGAGGCGATATGAACGCGAGTGCAAACGATACAATACCGCTAAGGAGCAAAATGAATACGAGGGTTGTTGCTATTATCCGTTGGGTTCGGCGCTTCATGCCGCGCACGCGGTAGGAACATAGAAAATCAACAATTGGCAGCATGGCGTACGCCAATACGGCTGCGATAATAACAGCGGTTAAAACGGAGCGGGCCTTCCACAAAAAATATGCTAAGCCAGCCCACAGAGTAATCCGTAAGGCTATTCTAATTCCTACGCCCCAAACTAATTCGAAAATTCCTTCGACTCGGCTCTTAGGATTCACTAATTCCTCAGTCTAACCCAAAGTATTTGAATAATGCCTCCCTGATTCTAACGGAAGCATGCCCGTCGCCATATGGGTTCACGGCACGGGCCATAGAGTTATAAGCTTCATGGTTGGAAAGAAGTTTGGCTGTCTCCGAGACAATTCTTTCGGTGGTTGTGCCGACAAGTTTGCCGGTTCCTGCCTCAACGCCTTCGGGACGTTCGGTAGTATTTCGCATTATTAGGACAGGTTTCCCGAGAGATGGCGCTTCTTCTTGAATGCCCCCAGAGTCTGTCAGCACCAGATATGACCGCTTCAGCAAGTGTACGAAGGGCACATAATCCGGCGGTTCAATTAGGTGAACGCGTTCTGTTTGCCCTAGTTCGGGAAATACTGTCTCCCTAACTATCGGATTCTTGTGTACTGCGAATACAACAAACACGTCCGGGAATTCCTCAACTACCTTTTTTATCGCTCGGCAAATCGATGCCATTGGCTCTCCCCAATTCTCGCGCCGATGGGCGGTTACGAGAATCATTCGCCGTCCGTCGGTTCCAGCGCTTGCGAGAACTGGGTCGTCAAAAACCCAAGGCCGTTCTGCTACCGAGAGAAGCGCATCAATTACCGTATTGCCGGTCACGTATATTTTATTCGATGGTACTCCTTCAGCAAGGAGGTTCTTTTTTGCCGCCGGCGTAGGTGCGAAGTGCAAATCGGCGAGGACTGTTGTCAGCCTTCGGTTTATCTCCTCTGGGAATGGGTCGTATTTATTGTCTGTCCGTAGCCCTGCCTCCACATGCCCAACGGCTACTTTATTGTAAAATGCCGCCAAACATGCGGTGAATGTTGTTGTCGTGTCTCCTTGTGCAAGAACAATATTCGGCTGTTCTTTAAGGATAATGTTTTCTAGTCCCTGCAGGGAGCGGGTAGTTATTTCCGCTAACGATTGCTTAGTCTTCATGATATCCAAGTCGTATTTTGGCTTGACTTGGAAGATGTCAAGGACTTGGTGAAGCATTTCGCGGTGCTGGCCGGTGACCGCCACAACCAAGTCTACCTTGTCTGGAAACTTCTGAAGTTCCAAGACTACTGGACACATTTTTACGGCGTCCGGTCGCGTTCCGAACACTGTCATTACTTTTATCGGCATTGAAGGTCCCTTTTCCAAAGTTTTCGCTTCATTACCTGCAGGAGAGGATAATTGTTAGCGCCACTATGCCTAATATGCAGCAAAGGATGTATATCAAAAGGACAACTTGTTTATGTGTCAAGCCTTTCTCTAACAGTCTATGGTGTAAATGGGTGCGGTCGGCAACATGTACGGGCCGGCGCTCGCGAAACCTTCTCCAAACTACGAAAAATGCATCGAAGATTGGCACGCCAAACACCAGCACGGGAATTGCAATGGCAAAGGCAGCCGCCACCTTGAAGAGGCCCACTATTGATATAGCAGCAAGGGTGAACCCGATAAACTGGCTTCCGACCGTTCCCATAAAGATCTTTGCTGGGTTGAAGTTGAATCTCAGAAAGCCAATGCAAGCTCCGCAAAGTGTTGCTGACATCAGCGCTACCGCAGGTTGCGCTTTGTAATATGCCATTATTGCAAGGAAACCCGATGCAATAGCTCCTATACCCGCAGCCAATCCGTCCAATCCGTCCATTAGGTCCATCGACTTGGTTAGGATGAACACCCAAAGAATGGTCACTGGCCATGAAGCCCATTTTAGCCATATTATTGGCGGGTTTCCGAAAGGATTGGTAATCAGCTGTATGCTTACCCCAAATCCCATTAGAACGACCGTGGCTCCAATTATCGAGAGCGCTTGGACGGCGGCTGATAGTTCTTTCATGTCGTCTATCATTCCGGCGGTTGCAAGAAGTGCCCCCGCAACAATGATGCCAATCATTCGTATATCAAGCTTAATTTCAGGGTAGAACTTACCACCTATTTGTGAAATAAGGAGTATTGTAAGAGTGAAGGCAACGTATACTGCAATCCCTCCCCATCGTGGGATTGGACGGGTGTGGACTCGCCTCTCGCCAGGATGGTCCATAACGTTGAGAGCTATGGCCAGGCGGCGCACAACGGGAGTAAGTACATATGAAATACCTAATGCAAGCCCAAAGGCGAGGACATGCCAGTTCATTAGCCCATCACCTCGTTGGGGAGATTGGCTCAAGCTCCTTTGTGAATCTTATCAGCTCTACGCCTGCTTCATTTAATATTTCCATCGCAAAGGGGTCCGGATAGTCGCCAATGTAGACGATTCGCGCAATTCCAGCATTAACAAGCATTCTTGCACACACGCTGCATGGCTGGTGTGTGCAGTATAATGTCGCACCCTTGGTCGAGACCCCATGCTGTGCTGCCTGAATGATTGCGTTCATTTCCGAATGGAGTGCCCGACAAAGCTCCGTGCGAGTGCCGGAAGCAATTCCCATTTTGTCGCGCAGACATCCTATATCCAAGCAGTGGGCAAGGCCTGAGGGCGCACCATTGTAACCTGTCGCAAGTATGCGTCGGTCGCGAACGATTACAGCACCAATTTGACGCCTGAGACACGTGGACCGCTTTGCCACTACTTGTGCTATTTCCAGGAAATACTTATCCCAATCCGGCCGCGTTCGAGTTTCTTCAGACATAATTTTAACCGCATATTCGGTTTTTGGATGTCAGCTCCTTCATGCAAAAACTAGCAAAATTGTTTTGGTTATTTATCACTAGAGTGCTAGCCGTACAAAGGGAACTGGGCGCATAAATCAGCAACTTTGCCTAGTACTCTGGTTCGGACTGCTTCATCATCTGGGTTTCTTAGTACATCGTTTATTAAGCCGCCTATTATACGCATTTCTGCCTCGCGCATACCCCTAGTTGTCAATGCCGGTGTTCCAAGGCGTAGGCCGCTTCCTAAGTATGGCTTTTGAGTATCGAATGGAATCGTATTTTTATTGGCTGTTATTCCGGCATTGTCGAGAGCCTCCTGCGCTTGTTTGCCATTTAGACCAAGCGGTGTTAAATCGATTAACATTAGGTGGTTATCTGTGCCGCCGGAAACAAGTCTCAGGCCGTGCTGGAGGAGACTTTCGGCAAGGGCGGCCGCATTATGCCGAATCTGGCGCTGATATGCTTTGAACTCCGGAGTCATTGCTTCTTTCAAAGCAACAGCTTTTGCGGCAATAACGTGCATCAATGGCCCACCCTGCATTCCGGGGAATACGGCTTTGTCCACCATGTTTGCGTATTCTGCTTTGCAGAGAATCATGCCCGACCGCGGGCCACGAAGAGTCTTATGAGTCGTCGTGGTAACAAAATGCGCGTATGGCACGGGTGATGGATGCTCTCCCGCGGCAACCAAACCAGCTATATGCGCCATGTCTACCATTAAATACGCATTGACGGAGTCAGCTATCTCCCGCATTTTGCAAAAATCTATGATTCTCGGGTATACGGTTGCTCCTGCCACTATTAGCTTTGGTTTATGTTCCCGCGCCAGCCTGTAGAGTTCATCGTAGTCAATTAGCTCGGTCTTCCTATCAACCCCATAGGGGATGACATTGTAGAGTTTCCCAGAGAAATTTACCGGACTACCGTGGGTGAGATGCCCTCCGTGGTTCAAATCCATTGCTAGATAAGTATCGCCTGGTTCCATTACCGCAAAGTAGACCGCCATATTTGCTTGAGCACCGGCGTGCGGCTGGACATTGGCGTGGTCTGCGCCGAATAGTTGCTTTGCACGTTCAATGGCTAAACGCTCGGCAATGTCAACGTATTCGCATCCGCCATAATAACGCTTCCCGGGATAGCCTTCTGCATATTTGTTTGTCATTATGCTGCCAGTAGCTTCGAGCACCGCCCGACTGACGAAATTTTCAGCGGCAATTAGCTCTAGCTTTCCATTTTGGCGTTTTTTCTCTAGCTCAATAGCTTCGGCGATTTCTGGGTCAACTTCCGATAATGGCGCCGTAAACGATGGATTGGTTACTTTAAGTTCCAACATTGCCTGCGATCAGCCCGCCTCTTTGAAGAATTTTCTTTCAATCTCTTTTATTTTTGCAATACGCTTTGCATGGCGTTCTTCACCGGAGAATTCAGTGAAAAGCCATGTCTTAACAATTTCGATGGCTATTCCAACGCCGATGACTCGCTCCCCTAGCGTCAGGATGTTTGAGTCATTATGGGTTCGGGACACCATTGCGCTGTATAGG
>JARYMF010000022.1 GCA_029907255.1 Armatimonadota bacterium | reverse complement strand
AAACAGAAGAGGTTGACAACGACATAGTTCTTACACTTGAAAATCCCTCACTGCGAGACCAGACGCTTTCCGTTCGGCATTCCAGGATTGGCGTGGTAGGTAAGATAACAATTCCAGCACAGGATGAATTGAGAGTACGGATAGATGGACGCCGGGGCGATATTAAGGAGCTCGAGCCGGAGGAGAAAATCTGGTGAGCCAAATTGTTGTTGTCGGTTCAAGCAACACGGATATGGTAGCCAAAACTGAGCGAATGCCCATGCCGGGCGAGACGGTCTTTGGCGAATTTGTAATGGCTCCTGGCGGCAAGGGCGCGAACCAGGCGGTCGCAGCAGCTAGGCTCGGAGCAGAAGTTACTTTTATTGCTCGAATTGGCAACGATGTTTTTGGTGATTTGTCGTTCAGTAATTTTGAACGCGAGGGAATTAGGACAGACTTTATAATTCGGGATTCTTCCACACATTCTGGAGTTGCGTTAATCTTCGTAGATGCGAAAGGCGAGAACTCGATTGTAGTTGCTCCTGGGGCGAACGGAAGACTTGCGCCGGAGGATGTTGATAGAGCACAAGAAGCCCTAGCAAAGAGCAAAGTTCTTCTTCTCCAACTCGAGATTCCGTTAGAAACCGTATTCCACGCCGCAAGTATTGCAGAGAAGCACGACGTAAAAATAATTCTTACCCCAGCACCTGTAAGGCAATTGCCAACGGAGCTACTTAGATTAGTTGACGTGCTAGTGCCAAACGAAACCGAGGCGGCGGCACTGCTTAATTTGCCGAGTGAATGCTTGATTGATAATCCGCAGGCTGCCGCTGGACTGCTTGATCTGGGGGTTGCCAGCGCAGTAGTTACCCTTGGCTCACGCGGCGCCCTGATTGTAACGCGTGAAGGGAACCAACTTGTGCCTGCGATTCCCGTCAAGGCAGTGGACACAACCGCGGCGGGAGATGCTTTTACTGGTGCGCTTTCGGTGGCGCTTGCGCGAGGCGAAAATATGAGAAAGGCTGTAGAATTCGGAGTAGCTGCCGCGGCGGTTTCGGTTACACGAATGGGAGCTCAGCCTTCCCTGCCAACCGAATCTGAAGTATTAGAGTTGCTCAAAGGGGTGGTGAAGTAAAGCAGAGTACTAGATGGTGAATTATATTGTTAATCTAAGGTAATTAGCCTTGGAATAGCTTGCGAAAAGGTCAGGACATATTGACCTGCGATGGCATTTGTTGTAACATAAGCGGTAACGCATTTCGAAAGGAGAGGTCGAATGCAGACAAAGAGAATTCTTATTTTAATCGCAGTAGTCATAGCAATCTCGGCAATCCCGGCATATTGTGCTAAGCCGGTGCCGGACATAGTGGCTACCGTGAACGGTGAGAAAATCACCAAAAAGGAGCTGGAAAACATCCTATTTGATTGGAGCGGCCCCTTGGCGCTTGAGGAGCTGATTGACCACCGATTAATAGGACAAGAGGCAAGGAAACAGGGCATTGTTGTTACCCCTGAGGAAATCAAGAAAAAGATGGAGGAGAGCAAGAAATTCCTTCCTCCGGGCATGTCTTTGGAAGAGGCTTTGCAGCGTAGCGGAATGACGCCTGGACACTGGTTTGCCAGGTTAAAGGCTCAAGCTCAAGCCGAGGGAATAGTTAGAAAAACAATCAAGATAACCGATGAGGATCTTGCCGGACAAGTAAAGGTCTCGCGAATCTTAATAAAAGTCCCGTATAAACAGGACGAAGAAGAGAAAAAGAAAGCCGAGCAGGAAGCTCAGGAGAAGATTGCCAAAATCTCTCAGGAGATAAAAGATGGATTGGCATTCGAAGAGGCTGCAAAGAAGTACTCCGAGGACCTAATGACAAAAGAGAAGGGCGGCGACATGGGTTATGTGCCCAAGAACACAATGGGTAAGGAGTTTGAGGAAGCTATTGCTAAGCTCAAACCTGGTGATATAAGCGACCCATTCAAAACCGCAATTGGGTATCAAATCGTAAAGTATTTCGGTAGCGGCAAGGAAGCACAAGGAAACGAAAGAAAGGAACTAATAGACCGTCTGACCACAATGCAATTGCAACAAAAAATGAATGATTGGTTCCTTACGCTTAGAAATAAAGCAAAGATTGTAAACTATCTGGCTCCTCAGCCGCCGAAACAACAAGAACAGCCAAAAGTAGAAGAGTCCAAACCAGCTGAGTCGCCGAAGCCTGCCGCTCAGCCGTCCGAAGAAGCCCCCAAAGAGGAGTCAAAGAACGATGCTCCTCCTCCTGGAGTAAGCGATGCGGAAGCAGCAACGTCGCCGCCACCGCCTCCTGCGCCGTAAATAAATCAAAAATGAGCGGTCCAACTCTTGTGGCGAGTTGAAAATAAAAGTCCGGGCTTGCAGGCTCCAACTCGGGGCATGCAGGCCCGGTCTCTGCTTTCATTAGCTGATTAGCTTTTAAATATTACGGATAGCGTAAACACCTCATTCTAGCTTGCAGAGTCCAAACATCAAAAGAAAGTTTATCGAAGAGGAGGATTAGGAATGGCAAAGAAAAAGGTTAACGTCGGACTTGTGGGCTATTTGTTCATGGGAAAGGCGCATAGCGTTGGTTATCGCGACTGCGCATTTGCTTTCCCGGATGTCAAGGCTGAGCCCGTCATGAAGGAGATATGCGGGCTTGTTGGTGCTGAAGCGGCGAAATATGCAAAGCAGTATGGTTGGGAGCGGTCAAGCGAAGGTTATCAACATGTGGTCGAAGCCGATGACATCGATTTGGTAGATATTGCTACCGGGAACGATACGCACAAAGAGATTGCGATTGCGGCTGCAAAAAATGGCAAGCACATCTTCTGCGAAAAACCAATGGCAATGAACACGGCTGAATGTAAGGAAATGATAGATGCCGCCGAGAAGGCAGGTATCATCCACATGATAAACTTTAACTACCGCCGTGTTCCAGCCGTTGAGCTGGCAAAGCAAATGGTTGAAAAGGGAATGATAGGCACGCCTTATCATTTCAGGGCTGTTTACCTGCAAGATTGGATTGTGGACCCCGAATTCCCGCTTGTTTGGAGACTTCAGAAAGATAAAGCCGGCTCAGGTGCTCATGGTGACCTCAATGCTCATATTATTGACCTTGCCCGCTACCTTTGCGGTGAGTTTGATGAGGTATGTGGTTTAATGAAAACCTTTATCAAACAGCGTCCAGTTCTCTCAGAAGCGACAGGAGGGTTAAGCGCTAAAGCTGGAAAGCAAATGGGTGAGGTTACTGTTGACGATGCGACGCTTTTCCTCGCCAAATTCAAGAATGGTGCAGTTGGCACCTTTGAGGCAACTCGCTTCGCCACCGGAAACCGCAATGGAAATCACTTCGAGCTAAACGGTAGCGATGGCAGCATACGATTTAATCTAGAAAGACTAAATGAGCTGGAATTCTTTAATCGCAAAGACAAGGAAGGACAGCAAGGTTGGAAAACAATCCTTGTTACAGACCCGCCGCATCCATACATCAAGGGTTGGTGGCCAGCAGGCCATATAATAGGTTGGCAACATACGTTTGTTCATCAGATATACAATCTAATGAACGGAATTGCTACAGGCAAAAATCCGGCGCCTGACTTCTACGATGGATTGAAATGCCAAATGGTGCTGGATGCTGTGGAAAAGTCGGCCGAGACTGGACAGTGGGTAAAAGTATAGACATGGATTGGCTTTCTGCTTGCGGTGATTAAGTGCACTAAATAGGTTGTAGAACCGTAATTGAATTTCATAAGGCTGGCTAATTGCGGAACAGCACGGCCGCAGAGGAAGTCAAACTTAAGGGAAAGGCTTCGGGGAGGGGTGGTTCGTTGACTTTCGCTCCTCCCTTATGCTACGATTAAGTCTGTCTGAAAATCCCGGGGGATGGATTTATACCCAAGCGGTCTCGAATCAATACCCTGTGGTGACTTTAATGAATTGAAGGGCCAGAGAGATATGCTAAGAAGTAGGCTAACAATTATAATCACTTTCGTGGTTATGTCAGTACTACAATTGACATACCTCCACGCTCAAAGCGTGAGCGACATCGAAATCGCAAGACCGTTGGACGGAGCGACTGTGCGGGAAAAGGTGCGCATAATCGTACCAGGCAGATGCGTTCCACAAGGCGGTTTTGTCGCTTACTTCATAGATGGCCGCTTTAGGGCAGCAGTCTCAAATCCAGATGAAAATGGCGGATCCTACGTGTACGTTTGGGATACCAAAGCCGAGGAAACCGACCCGAGCCTTACCCCAGAGCAAAGAAAACCGCGAGAGGGTAAACATACCATAAAGGTACAAGCTTTGGATGCGGGAGGCAAAAAGACTGGCAAAAGTAAAGAAATCACAGTGTACGTGAAAAACAAAGCCGAGCTTCCGCCTGGTGGGATTAGACTGCGATACAAGCTAAGACAAGGTATGGTAGTAGACTATAAGTACTCCATCACCGCAAGCCTCAAAAGCATTCAGGGGACGACAGAACTTGCCAACACAGTAGGTCAAGCATTCGAAGGCTCCGAATTAGTAGTGAGGAGATCGGTCGAAGATGCTCGGCCGGACGGCACATTTCTAATCCGACAAAAGCCCATCGGAACGATTAAGCTCGTGCAAGGTGGGAGGTCAGTGCCCGCGCCAAGCCTGAATATTCGTGCTGCTTATGATATTGAGGACTTGTCGGGTCGAGTTAGCTATATTATGGGTTCAAGTTCCCCAGGCTTGTTGATAACAGTTGACCTGCCGAATTTTCCTTCAAACAAGTTAGTCGTGGGCGATTCGTGGACTTCCAGAGATAAGGTTATTCGGGATGTACTCACTGGCGAGTCATTGGTTCTAAATACCCATAGCACGCTAGAAGGGGCAGAGTGGCATAACGGTTATCCTTGCGCAAAAATCGTCACGACATTTGAAGGCATTGGACGATCTCCGTTCCCGACCGCGCTCAAGGGAAACTCACAAATAAAGGGTGAAACAATCACATATTTTGCTTATCAGATTGGCAAATTAATCTCGTCGGTGACTACGGCTACAATTACGGCAGAAACCGACTCGGCATCGGTGTCGGCGCTAGCTCAGCAAATAACTAGTGGGTCGAGCTATGCATCCAGCGTATTGAGCGGAGCTTCTTTGGGAGTGTCAAGCTCAACAAGTGGTCCAGGCGGTTTCGAGGAGCCGCCGCCACCCTTGCCCACTACAAGCGGGCCAAGCTTCAGCGTTGGTACCCGACGAAGCACTACGCCGACCCAGAGTAGCGTGCAGGTGGTCTTCGAAGTAAAGCAGAGTTTGGAACTAGCTCGCTAGTTTACGCAGGCGTAAAAGAGTTTTGGTAGACTTGACTTAATATTGGCTCGGGCGGGGAGTACTTTCCCCGCCTGAGTTTCCTTAATGGCAAAAGCGGCTTACAACCTATCCGAGAAATGCAAAGGATAAAATAGTTCAGTAGTTCGCAAGGTAACCAAATAGTGCTTAGTTCTATGAAGACCGAAGTTGAGGAAGACATCGAAAACGGAAAACAGCTGGAGCTTGTAGAACATCTAGCTGAGCTTTGGACAAGAATCATACGGTGCGCAATATATCTGGCTATCGGTGCATGCGCCGGATGGTTTTTCTTTCCATTCTTCTTCAAAATCTTGGCCGGTCCAATCATTGGTTTCTTGAAAGAGATGGGAAGTTCATTCCTTCTCACCGGCGTTGCTGAAGGATTTACAATCAAGTTCCAGATATCCCTAATTACAGGTTTAATCCTTGCGCTGCCGCTAATCACCATGGAGGGATGGGGATTCATTGCCCCAGGTCTGACGCGGAAGGAGCGGCTAGCGGTTAAGCTTGTAGCCCCCCTTTCAATATTGTTATTCTGTTTAGGCGTGGCACTAGCCTACTTCGCACTACCAATGGGAATTAGGTGGTTGATAAGCCAGAACCCACCCGGCGCGAAGTTTATGCCTTCTGTTGCGCAGACACTCCTATTTATAATAAAAATGTACTTGGCTTTTGGCTTGGTGTTCCAAACCCCCATCATACTGATGTTCCTTGCAAGAGTTGGAATTGTTGACTCACAGATGTTGAAATCATATTGGCGGCAGGCCGTCCTTGCTCTGCTTATCGTTGCTGCGGCCGTAACACCCTCCGGAGATGCAATGACAATGATGATGATAGGCTTGCCCATGGTCTTCTTATACATTCTTAGCATTGGTCTTGTGAAGCTTGTTGAACCGCGGTCATGAGTCTGCGGAAATTCCTTGCGGAACTTCAAAACTCGCCCGACTACAAAGGACAGCTTGTTCATCTAGCTGTCATACCGGCAAAACCGGCTCGCTATAGTGAAGCCATATATAAGCTTAATCCTCGTCTTTGCGAACGACTCAAAGCCCTCGGAATAGATAAGCTTTACTCACATCAAGCCGCCGCAATTAACGCAGTTCTGGACGGACGTCATGTGGTTGTTGTAACATCAACTGCAAGCGGCAAAACCCTATGCTACAATATTCCCATTCTCAACATCCAGCTCTCAGAGCCAGCTAAGCGTGCCATTTATCTGTTTCCTACAAAAGCTCTTGCACAGGACCAGTTGCGCAAACTTAACGAGCTCAATCACCAATTCGAACTTAGGTTTGGGATATACGATGGGGATACACCTCAAACTGAACGGCGCGCCATACGCAAGAATTGCCATACGGTTCTGACGAATCCGGACATGCTCCACCTTGCGATACTGCCGTATCACACTCAATGGGCTGAATTTTTCCGCAATTTAGCATTTGTAGTTATAGACGAAATGCACGTCTATCGCGGAGTATTTGGCGCACATGTTGCAAATATTATTAGGCGTCTGCGCCGCGTCTGCCGCCATTATGGTTCTGTTCCGCAGTTCATTGCATGTTCAGCAACAATTGGCAACCCTGAGGAGCTAATGAGGAAGCTCACGGGCGTAAGGGCAGAGGTCATAAATGATGATGGCTCTCCCTCTGGGGAGAAGTTGTTTGCGTTTTGGAACCCACCTTATATAGGTGTTGGGGAAAGAAGAAGTGCAAACTGGGAAGCGGCTTACCTTCTCTCTAAGCTTGCATGTCGGCGTATAAGAAGCATAACTTTTGCAAAAGCAAGGGTTGTTGCCGAGCTAATTTATCGATATGCTAGAGCGAATTTAGAAGCGCATGATCCTGAGGCTGCCGGGAGGATTATGCCATATCGTGGTGGATATACGCCCGAGCAGCGACGGCAGATTGAGAAGGGGCTTTTTGGAGGAGAGCTTCTAGGAGTTACGGCAACTAATGCACTTGAACTTGGTGTTGACATCGGCGACCTAGAAGCGTGCATTCTTACGGGTTATCCAGGCACGATTGCCAGCACTTGGCAGCAAATTGGACGCGCAGGCAGAGGGCAAAATACATCGCTTGCCATTCTAATAGCGCTTAACAATCCGCTTGACCAGTTCATTATGCAGAATCCTACCTATTTATTGGACCGTACTAATGAAAAAGCCATTCTGGACCCGCAAAATCCCTACATCCTTGCTGAACATCTGTGCTGTGCTGCTTATGAAATTCCTATTTCGGAACTCGATTGTGATCTTTTCGGCGCGAATTCGAAGCCGATTTTAAACCTGTTGGCTGAGTCGGGGCAGATAATTCGCCAAGGGAAGTGGTTTTGGAATGGTGAAGGCTACCCAGCGGCCAACGTCAACATACGTTCCACAGGAGGAAATAGTTACCTAATTTACGACATTGCTAAGCCTGGGGAACCTCTGGGCTCAGTTGAGGAAGCTACTGCTTTCCAAATGATTCACGAAGGGGCAGTCTACCTTCATCAAGGCGAGTCGTATGTTGTGGAACGCCTTGACCAAGTAGGACGCTGTGCTTATGCTTCCAGACGTGATGTGGACTACTACACCTCGGCTACAACTGTTACGGAAACCCTCATAAAAAGGACGCTTAAATCCCAAACATTGGCGGGCGCACAAGTATGCTTTGGCGAAGTGATTGTAACGGAGCAAGTCATTGGCTATAAGAAAAAGCGCTTGCTTACTGATGAAACGCTTGAGAGCGTAGACCTAGACCTTCCACCTCAGTCGTTTGATACCCAGGCAATCTGGCTTGTTATTGATTCCTCTATAGCAAGGATTGTTCAGAGCCGAGGCTATGACCTAGAAGGTGGCATTCACGGCCTAGAACATGCGCTAATAGGAATGATGCCTCTATATGCCATGTGCGACCGCCAAGATGTTGGTGGAGCATCCCATCCGTCGCATTTTCACACTGGGCTTCCCACTATATTTATATATGACGCACATCCCGGCGGCGTTGGCATCGCCGAAGATGCATATACAAAAATTAAAGAATTGATTAATTCAACTCTAAAAGCAATTTCCGAATGTCCCTGCTTTGATGGTTGTCCATCCTGCATTCATTCTCCCAAATGCGGCAATAACAATTCCCCGCTTGATAAGCAAGCCTCATTACTAATCCTGAATGCCCTTGCTAATCTGTAAACTTGACGCTTTCTTGTCTGCCGTAGAAGTTAGTGAAGTTGTTGGCACGGTTTAGATTCCGAGTCATGCGGGTAAACAGCTCCAGTATATATTCAACTAGAAGTGTGTTGATGCGTATGAGCGAACCAGGCAAGTCAGCAATTTTGGGGACATTTATTGTCATTCTGCTAGTTATTATTGTTATAGTTCTAGTAGCGTACTTTGCATGGTGGGTGCCGGTGCATCGTGGGACTGGGATAATTCAAAATCCTGCCCAAGACGAAACAGTACTTGTTTCCACAGCCAAGAAACAGCCACTCCCTTTACTAATGCTTCATTCGCTTCAAAAGCAGCCTGCACTACCTTCGCAAAAGACGGCGCCACAGCAAGTGCTTTATTAAACCTATTATGAAGGGAGTGATACATCATGACATTAGGTGGTCTTTTTCTCCTGTTTGTTATTGCTGCAGTAATAGGAGCAATTTTTGAGCTAATAATGGGCATAAAGACGGGTGCTGACTGGATAGGAACAATTATCGTAGGTTTCTTGGGCGCCTGGGTGGGGTCTGCACTTTTAAGGATTGGTCCAATATTTAGCGGAGTATACCTAACTTCGGCCATATTTGGGGCAATTGTCCTTGTATTCCTGCTGAAATTGGTAACCGTACGCCATGCGACCTAAGTGGTGCCCAACTGGCTATTTTAAGGGCTAGAAATTTTAGGACTTTCAACTTGTAAGAAGGATTAATAATTCTGAGTGCCGAATTTATTAACCGTTTGAAAAATAGCTGAATTACCAAAAGGCAAAGTTGGTAAAGAGCCATTGGTTTAACTGCGCTATTGAATTTTGCATGGCGTTCTCATGGTGTCGAAAGGATTTAAATGCAGAGAAGTTCTTCATAAAGCAAGACGCCAAAATTGCTATGGGGAGGTGGTAGCAAAGTTATTAATAACAAGAGTTGCGGCGGAGAATCCTTCGTTGCTAGTTGATGAGTAGAATTAAAAGTTAAAAACCTAAAAAGGAGTTGAAAGGATGAAGAACAGTTTTCTAGTATTGGCAATCGGTTTATTGCTTGTATGTGCCTGTTTAGGAATAGCAAGCGCTGCTCCTTCGTTCTTTAGCACTTCAGGCAATATATTAACGCCAGATGACACACTTTTGTCGCCGGGAGGTTTCAGCGCCAACTACCACGCCATCGAAATCGAGGACACCGACCAGACGCAGACAATTATAGGTGCCAATGTAGGGGTTACACCCTCGCTTGAACTTGGGGTTGCAAGGGTTGACTTTGATAATGGAAACGAGGAAACTATCATCAATGGCAAATACTTGCTGTTCCCCGAGACTGCAGCGAGGCCCTCATTGGTCCTGGGTGTATTAGACCTGGGCGGAGAGCTCGATCCAGATGACGATCCTGGCATCTACGTACTGCTCGGTAAGAACCTTACGCCGATGGCTTCGGATATCGCCGGCGAGCCCTCAAAGCCTCTGAGGGGCATCGTAGGGTTTGGTACAGGTTTCTTTGATGGATTGTTTGGGGCTTTGGACTGGACAATCAGCCAGCGCATGAGCCTAATGGCTGAATACGTTGACACCGATGATGATGCTCAGTTCAATGTAGGCGTCAGGTTTGCGTTGACAGACATGCTACGCGGCGATGTGGCATTGATTGATGGCGATGATCTAGGATTCGGAATTAGCTTCACAAAGATGGGGCTTTAAGCTGATTTACTAGGCGCAGATTAGCTTTCTTATCCTCTGTTGTGGTGGCGCGAGAAATGCTGCTACAACAGAGGAAATTTTATTTATGGGGTTTTATCCACCTTGGCTTGAAATATCTTAAATGTTAGTTACTTCTGAAGTATGAAGGCTTCCGATGATTACCCAAAAGGCTACTTGACTTTTTTGTTCTTGGCGTTATAATTCATGTAAGTTCGCTAGCGTACCACAGAGTCGTTTTTTTGTTTCTGCATCCGAAACATCCCATGGCCACCACGATTCCGTTTGGTACGAGCGGAAAATTTCATGGGAGGGATGCGTATGAAAGACTTGTGTCTTTCGCCGTGGCGAGTAGTGCTGATAGCACTACTTGGGTGCCTCTGCATTGCCAGTGGTGCCCTAGCCGGACCGGTAGCCTATATTGATGGCGGTGGAGAAATTTTCGTAACCAACCATCCCAAAGCGGTGGACGCGGTCTCGGCACTTTCTCTACTATCCTCACCACCTCCGAGTACGCCATTTACTCCAGCATTGACCTCGGCAGTGCCTCCTGGCACTAAGCTCCTCGATTTCAGGATTGAGGGGAATAAAGCGGTTGTCAATTTCTCCCGAGGCATTTTGGTGCACGAACTTACGGAGGAAAGGCTTGCAGGCATCTTCGATCAGGTGAAAGCTACCCTTTGGAATTATGGCTTTCAAGGTGAAGTTGCCGTGAATGTCGAGGGTACTCCGCTAGCGGAGTATGTTGCGCCTACACCTGTTATAGAACCTCGCAAAGAGGCTCGCGTATTGGGATTGGGAGGTCGCAGTATCACTCTGTCTCCTGGGCACGGTTGGTTCTGGAATGGCAGTGGCTGGTATACACAGCGGCCTGTATACTGCTCGCCGCTGAACGAAGAAGATTTCCACACTTTGGAAATCTGCCAGTACATCCAGACCTATTTGGCACAGGATGGCATGACTGTAAAGATGGTGCGCTGTACAAACAAGAACTATGGCACTTGCTCGTATAGTGGCAAGCCTTGGTGGCAGATGGCAGCTTGTTACTGGCTTCAGCACGTTGGCTATCCATGTAG
>JARYMF010000021.1 GCA_029907255.1 Armatimonadota bacterium | reverse complement strand
CGCCGTGTAATTACAACGTGTATCTTGAGCGGGAGATGGTACCGGTATTGAGATATTTGGTTATACCGTATTGGGTGATATTAGGGTTAGGGATGTATGGGTTTATTAGGGGCGTAGGGAGGGGGTGTAGGAATGGGATAAGTTTGGTAGGGTTGTACATATTGTCGATATTTTTGACTTTGGTAATATTCTCGGTAAGTTCTAGGTTTCGGGCGCCGATGGTACCGGCGGTTGGGGTATTTGGTGGTTATGGGTTTACACAAGTGATTAGTGGGTTTAGCAAGAGGTGGTTTGGTGTTTTAGTGGTTTGCCTTGGGCTTCCAATTTTAATCTCCTTGATACCCTATCCGGTGCCCATAATAACTGCTGGTGGCTACAATAACTTGGGTGTGGCTTTAGAGAAAAAAGGCCGAATAAATGAGGCGGTTGTTCAATATAGACGTGCGCTGGATGTCGACCCAAACTACTTCTCTGCTCATATAAACCTTGCGGGCGCTCTTGCCGAACAGGGGAAGCTAGATGAGGCGGTTGTTCACTACCAGCAGGCTATTCTAATTAGACCAACCGACCCAAATGCGCATTTTAGCCTTGGGGTTTTATATGGTGAGAAGGGTTTAATAGATGATGAGGTGAGGGAGTACAGGGAAGCGATAAGGTTGAGGCCTAATTTTGGTGAGGCGCACAACAATCTAGCGGTTGCGTTGTATTACAAGGGACGGTATGATGAGGCTTGGGAGGAGGTAAGGTTATCGCGCAGGTATGGAGTATCTCCCGATGCCAGTTTTTTAAAGGCGCTCTCGGAGAAAATGCCGAGGCATTAAGCGCTTTGGCTTTAATTGTCTTTAAAATTCCCCCGATGAAACCTCCCCATGGATTGCTGAAGCAGGGATTACACCTAGTAAAAATACCTGTTTTTGTGAACAAGTATTGACAGCTCGGCCGTACCGACGTATACTGGGCTGTGACAAAAGAGGTTCGTAGCTAAGCAAGTATAGCATGCAGGCGCGAGTTAAAAATAATCAAACACTTCCGATGGGACCTAGTAATAATACCTGTTTTTCAATGAATGGCTTGACAAGAGAGCTAACTTCGAGTATACTTGCGCATGTAAGGAAAACTCCGATCAGCTTCTCCGCTATCCCCACTGGCGGAATGTTCGAAAATAAGCTAAAGGAACATGATGTCGCCAACTTTGATTCTACAACAAGCACTGTCTCAGCCGATTAGCCAAAAAATGCGTCAGAGGAGGCATGGAGTGTCTGAGGCATGCTTGTTGGAGGATAGGTCCGGCAGGTGTCGTGAGGTTGCAAAAACCGCCGGATCATTAATAATCGGCTAGCCTGGGTTCTTATGCCCGGCAGCTGGTTCCGTTACAGCTACTGAGGAATTGCTACGAAGGGAGGTGACACGATGAAGAAGGTTCTTGTAATCACCTGCGTTCTGGTTCTGGTCGCGCTAGTCGCTGGGAGTGCATTCGCCGCTGAGAACAACTGGCGGTTCAGACTACGCGCTGACAACAACGCTGGCGCGTACATGAGCGACAGCCAGATCGGCATCTATCCGTCGTCCCTCGACGGCTATGACAGCCAGGATGGCGCGGCTCAGTTTCTCGCTGACCCGTATGGCATGACGTATGCAAACTGGGCGACTGAGGTAATCCCAGGCAGAACCGAAGCCTTCATGAAGAGCATCAAGGCGCCCATACAAGCCGGTCAGCCAGTGGAGAAGAAGTGGGACCTGAGAGTCTATGTGCTAAGGGATGGGACGAATCCTTACATTCGCCTGAACTTCATGTGCATAAGCACTTTGGCAGCAATGGCCCCACCCTCATCAATAAATGGCGTGCCACTAGTGTACTATATAAAGATGGTTAACAACCGAGGCATAGAGGGCGCGCCTGCCAATGGAACGGAATGGATAATCCCTGTTCCAACGGTGTATGTCACGAACACTCCGTGGTTCACGCTCGTCCTGCCTACCGGCTTCACGGGGACAAATGGCCCGAACGACATCATGTTGACGGTGAGCCACCCGGACAATGCAGCAAATGAGGGCTACGTTATGGAGTACGGGTTCAGACCCGTTCCTGAGCCTAGCACCTTGCTTGCATTCGGGACCGGAGTAGCCGGATTGGTGGGCTTCGTGATGAGGAGGCGCAGAGCCTAACCTCGGAACGATAAGAACCATAATAGTTGACAGACCGAATCTTGGTGCACAATAAACGGGCCGTCGGGTCAGCTGTCAGGAGATTCGGCGGCCCATTTTCAAAAATGAAGGACACAGAGACCGCCGTTACTATTGTTGCATAATGAAAAAAGCCACCTTTTGGTGGACAACTTAAAGCGTCAAAACGATAAATTGTGCCGCCTTAATATAAGTTTTGAATGTGCTGAGATTGGCGGCTAAGTAAAAACTAGAAACAGTAAACGAAAGGAGGATTTGCCTAATGAAGCGCAGTTACCTGCTGTGTCTTCTAGCGGGGGTAATGATGGTTGCCCTGGCACTGCCCGGCTTCGCCGCGGTTGAAATTTACCAGCTGAAAGTCCCTGCAGCGCCATCTTGCCCGGCGTTCATATTCTACACCTTGAACTGCCCGGCTGACGTAACCATCGAGATCCTCGCGTACGATACTTCAGCGGGAACTCTCGGTAGCGTCGTGAGAACTGCCAATTTGGGCACCCAGACTCGTGGCAAGCACATGTGGATCTGGCCCTGCACGAACGACTCGGGCACGAAAGTACCCCTAGGTGCTTACAAGGCTAGAATCACCGCCACGGCAAACCAAGCTAGCTGGGGACCGATAATTGGTATTTACAAGAACGACGACTGGGATACAGAATATCCGCCGAACCCGAGCGTTCCAGATGCTGAAGGATATTACGGCATAGCTATTAACAAAAATCCAAACAGCCCATACTATGGTCGGATTTATGTATGCCACAAGGTGCAGAAAGAAGTATTCATGTACGACCCAGATGGCGCGTTCCTCGGCGCTATGAATGACGCAGGAATCGCTTGGGGTACAAGTGCACCGTGGGACATTTCCATTGGAGACGACGACTACGTATATGTGGGCGACCGCAGTACACCCACTATTTACTGCTTCAAGCCCGATGGCAGTGACTGGATTCGACCCGCGAACGGTCAGCTTCCAGTAACCACCTATTACCGTGCGCAGTTCACTCGTAGCTCGGGCGGCACTGCGTATCAATACGGGTCAGGTAGCCAGTACGTTAGGGATAACCGTGTTGATGAAGCCACACACTCCAACTGGACAAGTTATCGAAATCTTTACCAGGTTGGTGTGAACGCCTACACAACAACAACGAATGCCTTCGGTATGTGGGTTTCGCCCGACAGAAGTTATCTCTTCCAGTGCTATATGCCTGAAGGCGGCTGTACAAACAACTTCGTGACGAAGTGGAAACTTAATGCTGACGGCTACACTTACTCAAGGCTACCTTGGCAGAGCCCAGACCTTGGCAACGTGATTGACGTTGATATGGGCCACGACGGCACATATCTATGGGTAACCCGCCAGGCTGCTACAGGCACTGCCGCTAGAGGTATCTACAAACTGAGCACCGCAGACGGTTCGGTTTTGGACAGCAGCTTGGGCATCATTAGCTGGGGTCTAATGTGCGCTACCGACCCAGTTGGCAACGTTGCCGTTACATATGGTAAGGGCACACCGACTTGGGCTAGCTACTACTGGGGTCTATTTGCTGCTCCGGGAACGAACTCCCGAACCAAGGTTACCTCCGAATGGTTTGAGGTCAAGACAAACAACCCGCCAGTGGTAATCCCGTACAGCGACAGCTGGACCTTCAGCAACCCGAGCTATCCGGGCAAGCTTCCGCCTGATGACAGCTCGACTGCATCCGTAACATTCAAAGTTATAGATGCTGAAGGCTGGACTCAGCTTCAGCCCGTCAATGGCGGTGGATGCACGCTTAATCTGTCTTCTCTTGGTTATGGTTCTGCCACGCTTGTGGATTCTGTAGCCCAGGATACCAGCGATCCCGCAGGCTTGACAGCAATCTGCACCAAAGCAAATATCAAAGCCAAGAGAGGAGCCGAGTGCAAGACCCACAAGATAACAGCCACTCCGTACGATCAGGTAGGTAGCACGTCGTGGGACTTCGACCTGCCTGTCGCTGGGTGCAAACTCACCGGCATAGTCCATCATACAAGGTGGCTTAGCGACGACAAAGTGGCTGGCGCGACCATCGTGGCACGTGGCGGCACTCCTGGATTCCCGGGTTATCCGTTTACCTATCGTTCCCCGCTGACTGGCGATGGCCAAGCCATCCCGAAAGGACAAGCTATACTTGATATCAGCGAGGGTACATATCAAGTATGGGCGGAAAAACCTGGATTTGCCAGCACTGACCCAATCACTGTGGTCATACCTGCATTTTATTCCGAAACCCTCAACGATAACATTTACCTTAGGCCTTTGACAATGGCTGAGGCAAGAGCCACCTCGAACGGCAGCACAGTGAACATTGAAGGTCTGTGCTTTGCCCAGCCTTGGGGTACTGCTGTGCCGTCGTCGGGTATCCCTGAGCAGAAGGGTTATGATGAGCGCAGAGACCTAATGCAGAACTGCTGGCAGTGGTATATGTGCGACCCAGCGGATCCTTCCAATGGTCTCCTGTGCTTAATGTACAAGCCAGATGCGAATTATCCTCTGCAGTGGGATGACCCCAATGGTACTGATCCTGACGGCAACCCGGTTTACTTTGGCAAGCGCCCATCGAATGGCGAGACAATCATGATTACTGGTACGCTTGACATCCCTGGCGGTGGAGAGCGGAGAGTTAAGCTGCTCCACAATGAGATGCTAACGGCATTCGAGCTTGGGACGCACGACCAGTACTACATGAACCTGACGGATTTGGGCGTAGTTCCATCCAAGCCGTTGCCGAATCCGGTCTATATGAGCATCTCCGAGATATACCATTCGGATACAACTGGCTTCTCGCCAACATGGGGTCAGTTCATCCGAACATCCGACGCATGGGTTGTGAAGAACGTGGCGGATGGTTTGCCTGCGGATACGGTCTACACGAATGCCGTGCCATATTCCTACATTGCCGATGCTAGCGGCAACTGGGCACTTTGCGCAGTTGACACACCGACCAAGCTTGGCTTCAACCTGCCTACCGTTGGAGCGAAGTACGACTTCAAGGGCGCAGGTGGCAGAAGGAACAGGTACGGGTTCGGATGTATTAGGCCAAGGAATACGGGCGACGTAGTCTTGAAGGCTAGCCCGACGACTCCGGCCGACCTCAGCACCATCAGGTCGCTTCCAAGCGGCTCGGCAGTGAATGTCCAAGGCAGAGTGACCGCCCTGTGGAGCAGCTCGTTCTACATCCAGGCTGAGGACCGAAGCGTGGGCATTCGCGTGCAGGCGTCGGCTGGTCCTTGGGTCAACGTTGGCGACAAAGTTCAGGTGCAGGGTACTCTCGGCATGCTCGATGGCGAGAGAGTTATAAATGTTACGGCTCCCGTAATCGAGCTTAGCAACGGTAGCGAAACAAACGTACCTGCAGCGCTTGGCTTAAGGACAAGAGAAGTTGGCGGCGCCGACTACGATGCCAACAACCCAGGCGTAACTGACGGTAGAGGCGCATTGAACGTTGGCCTACGCGTCAAAGTCTGCGGTAAAGTTACCGCGAGAGACACGAATGGCCAGTGGTTCTATGTCTGGGATGGTGCCAACAGAGCTAACGATGTTCTCGACGACGGATCGGGTAACCCTGGTGTCCGAGTTGAGAGCACGCAGGCCGTGGCTGTTGACGATTGGGTAGACATTGACGGCATAGTCAGCACCAACGCGACAGCGGTTCCAGGCAGGACAATTCCGGTAATCATCCCGAGAGCGACCGTGACCAAGGTAACTGCATTCAATACCATCACTGATGCCGTGCCTTGGGATCCGAATCAAAGCGGAGTAATGGCGCCTTACTGGAACATCATCGGCCTGCCAGCATGTCCGAAAGAATGGGATCCGATGGTCGTCTTCAATGGTTACGATCCAGCTGCTGGAAACCTGTGGAGATGGGAAGCTATGGCGTCGAGCTTCTTCGTATATGACCAGTGGGATCCTGTTCCATTTGGCGGCATGCTGTTGGGCGACGGCTACTACCTGCTACCGGACAGCGACTGGGCTCTGAGCTTCGAGGGCTTGTACCGAACCGATGACCAGTGGATCTCGTTGCCTATCGGGAACAACAGCTGGACCTTAATTGGCCATCCGTTCAACCACAACACATGGCTTTCGGATGTCAAGGTCCACACTGGTGGAGCGGTTATGACGATAGCGGATGCGGCAAATGCCGGCTTGCTCGCAACTGAAGGTTGGTGGTTAGACAACACCACTGGAAGCTTGATGACCGTTGACCTTCCAGAAAACTGGCCACCGAGCTGCAAGTTGCTCGTATGGCATGGTTACTTCATCAGGAGCATGGCGCCGCAGATCTCGCTTATCATACCGAATGCTCCTGACGCCGGTCCTGATCCGTTCGAGATCCCATTCTAGTTGGGATATCAACGACAACTGCACGGCCCCGGGCAACCGGGGCCTTTCCCAAGTGACAAATTGCGGGGCGGGTTAAAATCCCGCCCCAAAAATTAAAGCTATTTTGCAGTTTGAAAACTATCTGCGAACACCCACCCCCAAATGTTTGAAAGATTCTTACCCATTAGTGTAAAACCTAGCTGTGATTGCGCTTATTGATCGAAACAGAGGTGATGCGCTTTGTGTATGGTACCAAGGTTCTCCACTTTAATAATAATCGCAATTCTATTCGGCGGTGGTCTCTTTTGTCTCGCTGTTAGCCACTCTAGCGCTGCAACTGCTGAGTTTCGCGCATTTTGGGCTGATACTTGGCACGATGGCATTCTCAGCGCCGCACAAATCACCGATATGGTTAATCTAGCGAACTCATATAATGTTAATGTTATCATCCCCGAAGTACGAAAATGCGGGGATGCCTACTACAATACTTCTCCAATTTTCTGCCCAGCTTGCGGCGGATACCACCGCGAATATAGAGCCACCAATATTATTGACTCTCCACCGTTTGACCCGCTCGCAGACATTATCCAAAAGGCACATGCCGTGGGCATTCAGGTCCATCCATGGATTGTTACTTATAGGATATGGAGTAAAAACTGGTCTGCGCCACCTTCGGACCATGTGTGGGCTGTTCATCCTGAATGGGCTATGAAGAATAGCTCGGGAAGTAATCTCGACGGCAATTACTATAATCTTGACCCCGGCGTGCCAGCTGTGCAAGACTACCTTTGCAAAGTTATGTTGGATATTGTGAGTCGCTATGATGTTGATGGGTTCAACTGGGACTATATTAGGTATCCTGGCTACAACTGGGGTTATAATGAAATCACCAAGCAGCGCTTTTACGATGAATATGGATATTGGCCTCCAACCTCCACTTCTGACGCTACTTGGGAAACCTGGTCTAACTATCGCAGACAACAAGTGACCGACCTTATAAAAAAGTGTCATTTGGAAATCATGGCTATAAAACCGACACGCGTCAACCACAGCGTGGATACTGTAGGTTGGTTGGGAGGCGACCCTAACATTGATTATACTCAGACGCGTCAGTACAAGGACGTATTTCAAAACGCCAAGAGCTGGATGGAGCAGCATATCATAGATACAAATATTCTAATGAACTATAAGCGGGAGTATGATACTGCTCAAAAGCAGGACTACCGAATATGGTCAAACTGGCTTGGGAGTATGGTAGCATCGAGCGGCAGGTTTGGAGTCGGCGGCCAAGGAGCATATCTTAATTCAATATCAGACACGCTTATCCAGATGGCATACGATCGCACTACGGGTTGCAATGGAATGTGTACCTACAGCTACGCGGTAACAAATAAAGATGGCGCACCAAACACGGACTTCTGGGCCGCGGTGAAGTCGAATTTGTATACCACTAAAGTTGCACCACCCACAATGACCTGGAAAACTGCCCCAACAACAGGTGTGCTTTTTGGCAACGTTACCGATGCCTGGGGGGCAGATGATCCCATATATTTAAATTGGCTCTACAAAGCCACTGTTTCAATATCAGGCCCAACATCACGCTCAACGACGACAGATGCGACGGGCACATATGGTTTCCTTGATTTGCCGCCGGGAACATATACTGTGACATGTTCCAAAGGTGGTTATGTTTCTCAGACTACCACCGTCTCGGTAACAAAAGGTGGGGTAATCAGAAGAAACTTTGCTCTTGATCGAATACCGGTATCAAGTGTGAAAAAAGATACCTCAGACAATGTTACTGTACAGCTAAAAAAGGTAATAGTGACAGCTGGAAGTGACCAATTCTCAGGCTGCTTTTATATAGAGGATAAAGACAGGTCATCAGGCATCAAAGTCCAAACCACTGATACTGTTAGCGAGGGGAGTCTAGTAAGCATTACTGGCACCATGGCGACAAACACGTTGGGAGAGCGTTACATAAAGAACCCCAAAATCCGAATTATCTCAACAGGGAACCAGCTGCCTGCACCTTTGGCACTTCTCACAAAAGCTGTCGGCGGCGGTGATTGGTACTACAACCCCACTACCGGTAGGGGGCAGCAAGGTGTCAACGGCGGCGTTGGGCTAAATAATGTCGGTCTCCTAGTTCGTGTTTTCGGCAAGGTTACAAGGGTAAACACAACTGAGAAGTGGTTCTATATTGATGATGGATGCGGACTCAATGATGGATCGGGCAACATAGGACTGAAGGTCAAGTGTTATGAACTTGCAACGGGGAATAACATCACACTGCCGGCGCTGAACTCTTATGTGCAGGTTACAGGCATTGTAAGCATCACAACGGGCAACTGGCCTACAATTCGTCCACGCAAAAATGCCGACATTGTTACAATCAGCGCTTCTTAGGCGTCTGGCAATAACTTTACACTAAAGCTTTGCCCAAGGAGTTCGGGAGTTTCCCGAACTCCTTTTTATTTAGTTGACAATCGAACATCCGTTCGATATAATCGCTGTATCAGTCTTGTAGGCCAAGGAGTATCAGGAGGGTTGAATTGAAAAACTATGCATGGCGGCTTGGCAAAAAAGACGGCGTAGCATATATTGAGAATCGGAAACTGGCAATGGAGATATTGAAAATTGAGAGTAGCCGTCCACGTTCAACTGGTGGCATAATGGCTACCTACTACTCACCTGGAGGCAAAGAGTTTGCCTGGCAGGTCAGGTTTCCAGTTGAGCATTGGGGATTGGTTATGCAAGCGCTTGGTATTGAAACAATGTTACACCATTGCCATTCTGAGAAAGGCAATGGCTCACAGAGCAAGAAGAAGTCTCGACGGTCAGTCACTCGCGCAGCAGCACGATTTTCCCGCAGTAAAGGCAGTTAAAATAAGTATCGCCTGGGAAAACCTGATTGTCCTTTTGGCACGCTGGGCATTGGATATTAATGGAATTGCGTTTTGATACGCAAACAAACCAGAATACATCCACCGCCATTATTAAGCCACCCAATATCATAAGTGCAACGCCAAATGGCATAAACACCACCGTAAGGGTCAGTATTAGCCCAGCAATTAGCACGATAAGTCCTGAATAGAACATTCTAAAGGCTGCCGCTTCAACTTCTTTCACGGTCTTGAATTTTCCGTGAAAAAACGTTGGCCACCAGCCCATTTTTAGAACCTCCATATTATTGCTCATAGTAATTCAGCCTCGGTATTTTCATTAATTTCTTCCCTGTCATGAGTGATACAAAACTGCAAAAGCGATGTTGACACCTTAGCGAAAGCTCATCTATAATTTAGTGCATATACACGAATAATTGCGTTCCTTAGGAGCCGGGGGCACGACGTTGAATAAAAAAGAAACAAGGAATGCCGAACCAATTTTAACGTGGCGCGTTTGTCTTTTGCGCGAGCAGCCTGCTAAGATGCTGCTGGTGGCTCCCATTGTCTTTGCCGGAATAGTTGTCTCCATCATTCTCTTCCGAAGCCTCATATTCACCGCGGTTACCTTCTTTCTTTTTCTCTCGTCGCTGGCGGAGTATATTTTTCCAATTAGCTACGAGATAGATAAAGAAGGTGCCTCCTCCAAAGCACTTATTGGAAAGACCCGCATTGAATGGAAAAACGTGAAAAAGTACTATATTGACGAGCATGGGATAAAATTGAGCCCCTTAAAGAAGCAGAGCAGATTGGAGGCGTATCGAGGAGTATATCTTCGGTTTGGGAATCGGCGTGATGAGGTTATTCGGATAGTGAGGATGATGAGAGATGAACATTGCAACGGAGTTGACTCCTGAGGAGCGCGATAAGTTGATTGATGAGCTTGCAACAAAAATTGTAAACAAGCGAATGGAAACACCGGCGATTATATTTCTCGAAATGCACAAGCCGGTTGCGTTTATTGCGAGCCAGGCGGCAATTGTGGCAAGTCCATTTCTGGTGCCTTTGTTCGGCAGAGAAGGGGTTGAGAAATACTCACAACTTTTCAGTTCGCCTGAAAACGTGGAGCGCATTATCCAGCGAATCGAGGATTTGGTGGAAGAAAGGGAGCATAAGGCGGACAAATCTAAACGAACAGAGGAAACCAAGCAAGAGTAGGATTTTATGGATCATGCAACTTGGCCGACCGGAACCCTGGTCGTGCTCCTCTCAATTTTGATACTTTATAAGATTTTCTCTGCAAGGCTAGGAAAGTCGCTTTTCATCCGACGAATTCCTGGCTTGAATGCAATTGACGAAGCGGTTGGGCGAGCGACTGAAATGGGACGTCCAATGGTGTTCGTCCCTGGTATCGGCGGACTTAGTCTGCCAACTTTGCAGGCACTCTCCATTTTAAAATACATCACTGGTATTGCGGCAAAATATCGCACAAGAATCATTGTGCCCACAATAGACTCCGTGGTATATACAGTTGCCGAAGAAATCATGAAGGATGCTTATGCTGCCCATGGTACTCCAGAGCAGTTCAATCCCGATGACATTAGGTACCTTTCGGATGACCAGTTTGCGTTTGCTTCTGGCGTTGTGGGGATTTTGAACCGTGAGAAGGCGGCGTCGAATTTTATGTTTGGCTATTTTGCCGCAGAGGCGTTGATTCTTGCAGAAACAGGACATCAGGTTGGGGCAATTCAAATCGCTGGCACGCCGTCTGTTTTACAGATTCCATTCTTTATCACTGCCGCAGATTATACAATAATTGGCGATGAATTTTATGCTGCCAGCGCATATCTCTCCCGCGAGCCCACGCTTCTAGGCAGCCTAGTTGGACAGGATTATGCGAAAGCATTGTTAATCTTAATCATCCTAGCCGGGATAGTAACCGTCTCATTGCCGCCAATGCACTTCCATGGATGGTTAAGTTTTCTTAACCATTTGCCCGACTGGGTGAAATGGTTCCAATAATTTTATTCCATTGAGAATTACGAATAAGAGGTAGGAATAGAGGCAATTGTTTACGCGTTTTTTAATTAAACCTGGTGCACCGCAGTGGCTTTGGGTGCTTGGGGTTTTGGGAGATTTCCTTATCTTTGGGGGAATCTTGTTTGGCTTACTTCAGCTTGTCCCAGTGCGTTTCCGAAGGCCGCTGATAGTTGCGCTTACCTTTATCGCTGGTTTAATTTACTCTGTAGAGTTTTTCTACCCAGCCGATCCAAAAACCCAAATGAACTTCCTCACGCCATTAAGGATAAAGCTAGGCGAGGCAACAAAGGTTGTGTACGCCTTCGCGCTAGGCTTAGGAACGTTTAACCTTATCCGTTTTCACGGCGGCAATGTCATTCGCAATCGAGCTGGCTGGTTTTATAGCTTGATATTCTTTATTTCTTTCTTTGCGATGGCTGGCGCCGGCTTTTGGTCATACTATTGTCCTTCGAAGGCAGCAGAGAATACATATAATATGCTTTTCGAAGGCATAGTCGCGTCGTTGGGAGCAACCATGTTTTCCACAATAGGCTTCTATATCGTTTCTGCGGCGTACAGGGCATTCCGCATACGTTCCGCAGAGGCTACTTTGATGCTCCTGGCGGCTTTTATTGTAATGGTTGGCCAAGTCCCTGTTGGTGCATATATTACTAGCGGTCTGCCAGAGGTTGGACCTTTGCGCAATCTAAGGCTTGAGAATTTGAGTTATTGGATATTATCCCAGCCCAACATGGCGGCTCAGCGTGGAATTTGGTTTGGCATTGAAGTTGGCGCGTTGGCGATGGCGCTTAGACAATGGCTGAGCTTGGAGCGCGGGAGCTTTTTTGAAAGGGAATTATAGAAAGTTAGGCATCGAATAATTTTTTGCAGACAAGAACGATGAACGTCTTTGAGCGGCTACAATACATAGACCGGCGCATCATGTACGCCCTGTTGGTGGTGGCAATCGCCGTGCCGTTGATTTGGAGAATAAACCTGCCAGTTGTGGTTACTCCTGCGGTAAAAGGTGTCTACGACACCTTTGAAAAAATGCCCAATGATAAGATAGCCTTGATAGTTGTTTACTGGGGAGCAGGGACTGTCGCTGAAACAGGACCGGAGACCTCGGCGATGATGCGACATCTCTTTATGCGAAACAAGAAGTTTGCTCTTCTCCCATTTGATCCGCAAGGTAGCAAGCTGGCAACCGATGAAGCAAAAGCGCTGGCAAAGAAATACGGGAAGAAGTACGGGGTAGATTGGGTGCACTGGGGCTATCAGCCAATCTCAAATTTGGTGCCGCTCCTTCAGTCGTTCCCAAGGGATATCAAAGGAACTTTCAAAACGGATGCCTATGGCACGCCAATGAACAAAATACCGATGATGCGGAATGTCAATACAATTGACGACATTGGTGTGATAGCTGATATCACGTCATCGGGAGAGTTGGATACATGGATCGCATATATATATGGCTCATATCGCACGCCAATGGTGTATGGCCCAACTGCAATTATAGCGCCTGAAGGTTTCAACTCGCTTGACGCAGGTCAAATAAAGGGGATGCTAATGGGCATGAAAGGGGCGGCTGAATATGAAAAATTGCTAAACGCAGAAGGTTTCGCGACTCGCGCGGCTGGGGCGTTATCAACATCGCATTTGTTAATCGTCATTCTTATAATTGCCGGCAACATTGGCTATATCAGCTCCCGCCGAAGGAGAGAGAGGTAGCACCATGTTCCATTGGCTTTCGGATTCACATGTTACAACAGCAGTTACAATCTGGATTGGTGCACTTGGCACGCTAGCAATATACTCCATTTTATATAAAGAAAACCCTATCTATCGTATTGCTGAGCATGTCTTTATTGGTGCGGCGGCCGGCTATGGTATTTTCATTACATGGGTCGAGATGTTGAAGCCTGCTTGGTGGGACCAAATCACCCAAGGCAGGTGGTATTGGATTTTTGCCCTAATTGCCGGAGCGATGTTTTATTTCATTTACAGCCGCCGATATGTTTGGATTAGCCGAATTATATTCGGAGTGCTACTAGGTTTGGTTGCAGGCGGCGCGTTCAAAGGATTTGTGGGAGTAAATATAGACCGCATTTCAGCATCGTTCAAGCCGCTCTACGGCAAAGGCCTGACTGCAACTGAGATAGCCAACAATGCGTTGTTTATAATTGTCTTGTTGGCTGTAATGGCTTACTTCTTCTTTTCTTTTGAACATAAAAGTCCTATTCGCCGTGCGCCGGCGCAGTTAGGCCGTTGGTGTCTTATGTTTGCTTTTGGCGCTATGTTCGGATTTACGGTCATGGCACGCATGTCGCTTCTCATCGGCCGCATATATTTCCTCCTCCATAACTGGCTTCACATAGCGCAATGATTACGAAGTAAGCTACTCAAAGCTTGTTAACTTCCTTGAACTTAGCAGTTTTTGCCTTCGGTCTTTGTTCCCTTCTTCTCTAAGTTGCTTGAGTGAGCATGCGGCCTCCTAGGTTTCGCGAAAGGCCTTCGGATGGTACATAATTATTGGAACAAGGTTTCATGCAAAAAAATAGTCAAACGGCAGTAATTAGCGTGAGATTGAATAAAGGAGGCTGACTACCGTGAGCACCATTCAGATACCGCGCGAGCGATGGGAGGAATTCCTATCGTCTTTTAGTGCCAAGTATCAGACGCAAAACGTAACTGTTGATTTTGAAAGTAACGAGCTGGGTCCTCAGCGATTGGTTGATAGAAAACCTCTTATTGCGCTAGAACCGGATATCAGAGATGACAAGACTAAAATTACAGTAATTGTTGGTGATCCCGAAGGAGGAGAGCCTACCGCTCTTGCGCATGAGGTGGGCAAAGCCGTTGCACTCTGGGTAAAAGAAGATGAGGAAGGACGGATGGAAGCTCTCGATATTGAAACCGAGGACGGCAGAACTATAGTGCAGCTTGTTTAATGTGGAGGGGGATGCCGAGGTGGCTCATGAAGACCGCCTAAAGCGAGATTATGACATCGTGGAGAATCTCAGCGACCTAATCGAGGCGCGAGAAGAAAGAGAGTCTGCTTTTGTGGACGACGTAGATTCGCTGGATGATATCAACTTGGATAATCTGCCGTTTGATCCTGAGGAAGAGCTAAGTTATCCTCATCACCATGGTCCATCTGAAGAAGAGCGGCTAGGGCTTGACGTGGAGTTGATGGATACGCCAGATGAGAGCCAAATAGAATTTGATTGGCAGGACTCAGCTGAGGAGATGCTTCCAACAGATCCGCCAGCGGATGAAGGTATGGAGGAACCCGATATCATTAAACGGCTTTCACAGGTAGGTCCGCTCGATCTTGTTGGGCCAATACCTTCTACGGATGTGAGTCCTGAGGCTGACACAGCAGCTACGGAAGAGGAAGCAGAGGAATACGAAACCGATTGCGACGAAGAAGAGAAAAAATGGACTCTGCC
Organism: Armatimonadota bacterium; assembly: GCA_029907255.1. Classification (NCBI taxonomy): domain Bacteria; kingdom Bacillati; phylum Armatimonadota; species Armatimonadota bacterium. The sequence goes on along the minus strand of JARYMF010000021.1, from coordinate 9,729 downwards.
TTTTCCAATCCCTTTGGAGAGTGCAATGGAGACCGATTCTGATGAGGTTGATTTCAGCATAGGCGATAGGTTTGCAGGCGAAATAGACCATGAGACGGCTCACGCTGAATTTGAGGAAATGCGCATTCTAATGGAAAAGGAACACGAGAAAGAGGAAGCTGAGGAGTAGCAAACTGATAATGGGGTGAACTATGTTTGGTTTGTCATCTGCGTCAAAGACCTCAAGTTGCTAAATATATCGAGTGCTAATAATCACTTCAGCCAATAGCGTTTGTGGCAACAGTAATTCCAAGCCGTTGCCTTGTTTGAAGTGGGAAAGCGAAAGCCCGCGGCATTCTTCCGCGGGCTTTATTAGTTGTTGAGAACTTTTAAATAACGCTTTTTATGGGATTTTTGCTGGGGTTGCACTTCTAAATTTCGAAAATAACGCCTCGCAAAAACGAGCTCGAGTGACCGGAACGTCGTTGATAGCCGGCGCAGACTCGGTAAATGAAGCTAACGGTTTGACGCGCTCAGCCCATTTGTCGCCAATCGAGCCATCAATCCAGGGTTCGATTCTGGAAAGCCACAAACTTAACTCTGATTCTGTGAGCACGGCAGAGGGGTCTCCTGCCGCTGGGATAATCTTTAAATCCTCAAGCTGTTTCAGGCTCGATTCGGCACTTCCACCGCCAGAGTGTTTCACAGTGGGTCCATAGGATGGCATAAAATCGCCAATCCGAATCAAGCTCATCAACCACTGTGCTGCTGTGCCTCGCGTGACAGTTTCTTTTGGTTTTGCTTCATAGGAGGTGAAAAACCCACGCGTGCCATAGAATTGCATTGCCTTCCATGCTTGCTCAGAGACTCCATCTTCCGGTCCTTGGATATCGGAGAAGGTTGTCAGAATCTGGCCTTGGTCGACAAGCCACGACTGGAGGCGGTTAACAGGGACTTCACGAGGCTCAATTTGCAGTCGGCGTGCGAGGTGTGCGGCTGTCCCGGCGGCTTGGCCCATAGCCATCCATACAGGTTCCATCCTTAGTGTTCCAAAGCCGATGTGGGTTGCGGAGACTGCCCCAGGCACAAGTAGCGCATCTATCTGCTCAGGAACCATAATTCGGTAGGGAATTTGGTATGGGCGAGTAATTGGACCTAGGTAGAAAAAGCCCTCCAACGTCGTGTCGTGGGTTGGTTCTTTCTTTCGTGTTGCATGAGAATCCATCGAGTATCCACCGCATGCAATGGCGTCGGTATGTATTGGTGCACGCTCTAGTCCGGGCGCCAGCATCGCGTCATGCTGGGTGAAAGTGTACAAACCATATATTCGCCTAGCTTCGCGTACGTAGATTTGTCTTGGGAAGTTGTCATTCTTCGGATACTCGTCTTTTGAAAAGCCCCATTCACGGCATTCTGCTCTTAAAGCCTCAGGCATCTCGGGATCGTTTTGAAGGAAATATAGGAGGCCAAGTATATAATCTTTGTGCCGCTTTATTATTCGCTCGCGTTCTTCATAACTTGCTTCAGGGTAATTATAGTTCTCCTCAGGCAGGTCAGTGGATATCAGGGCTTTTGGCATATTGTTGGTATCCGACTTATTATTTGGGATGGGTTCGATATTTAGAATGTCGTGCACCGTTTTTATCCGTCCAGCTTTTATTGATTCAATAACCTGAAGGTATTCGTCTCGGTTATAGTTATCTGGTTTTTTTGGGAGCACGCGGTTGTTTGGGTCCCGCGTTAGACATAGTCGGAAATTATATGCTTGAACACGCCTATCCCCATCACCGGTCGTTCCAGGAAGCACCATTCGAGTATAGTGATCCATGTAGAGAACGCCTGCGAATGATTCTCCGTGCTCCGAACGCGATTCTCGACCGACTCGGTAAGGCACGCCAGCCATCGCCGCAATATCCCCTTCATAAGTGGCGTCAATGAATACGCCAGCGCGTATTTGGATGCGGCGATTGTGCTTCGTGTCGAGGAAATTTACGCCATGTATGCGATTGAAGTATCGAAGCACACCTTCAGGGCGGTAGTGATATTTAATCTTGATATTCTTTTCAGCCTTAACCATGCGATTAAAAATCATCTCCGCAACATGCGGCTCGAAGTAGTACCCATTGCTACAGGCTTTCACTTGGGGCGAATCTGGACCATAGGTGTTCACATAGTAGTTGTAGACATTGTTTATGAATTCGCCGAATATACCCTTGATAGTGTTCCGCGGGCCAATGTCTGTTCTTCCAAGGCCATTCGTCATCATTCCGCCCATGTGATCCTTCATTTCGGTAAGTATTACCTTAGAACCACACCGAGCGGCTGCGATTGCGGCCGAAATTCCACATGGAGTGGCGCCTATAACCAAAACATCTGTGCGTACCATTTCGTCATAATCGGCTGAAGAAGTTGCAGCAAATAATTGCGCATTCGCAAACAGAAAGCAGGTGAAAGCGATAAATAGGGTGTATGGTGCTCGACCTGACATCTAATTCCCTCCTAAGTCATGTCGCAGGAAACGATTACAGATTAGCAAATAGGAGGATTCAGGTCAATAGTTGAGCGGGAATTGTCGAAATTGCACTAACAACCGTATCCTTTTTGAAGGAGAAACAAACTTTGCAGATGAATAAGAATTAGGTAATGTTTCCAATATTTGGAAGCCCTACTACAATAGGGAAGACGACCGCATCAAAATTGGGAAAAACAACAAAAGCAATGCAGACCTAGACAGCGAGTAAATTGTGATTCTGACACATTGAAAGCCATTATAAGCGAGCAGAAAAACAAAGAGGATTAATAATGTTATCTGTGATTCGTCGCATACTCTTTGGGGCGCCTCTGCCCTCATGGCGTGCGGTTCACGAAAGACTGCCAAAAGTACTTGCGCTACCCATACTAGCGTCGGACGCCATTTCGTCAGTGGCGTACGCGACCGAGGAAATCCTCCTTATATTGGTGCTTGCCGGTTCGGTAGCCATACGTTCTCCCCTTGTGGTGGAGATTTCCATAGCAATAGTGTTGTTGCTTTTTATTGTTGCGACATCATACCGCCAAACAATACATGCTTATCCTTCTGGTGGTGGCGCCTATATAGTTGCACGTGACAACTTGGGAGATATAGCCGGGCTTACCGCAGGAGCCGCCCTAACCATTGATTACACCCTAACGGTTGCTGTAAGCATAGCATCTGGTGTTGCCGCAATTATCTCAATTCACCAGAACCTAGCACCATATAGAGTGGAGATGTGCTTGATTGGTGTTTTAATTCTGACGCTGGGTAATCTTAGGGGTGTGCGTGAATCTGGCTTAATGTTTGCCTTGCCAACCTATGCTTTCCTTGTCGGGGCATATGCGCTCTTAGCTGTTGGAATATATCGTGAGCATACGGTAGGTATCGAAGTGCAACCCGCAAAGCACCTTGCTGAGGCTGGGGTGCCGCTTACGACCTTCCTCATCCTTCGTGCGTTCTCGGGAGGTTGTGCGGCAATGACCGGGACCGAGGCGATAAGCAACGCAGTCCAGGCATTCCGCCCGCCAGAATCCAAGAACGCATCAACCACTTTGATGATTATGGCTTGTATCCTTGGAAGTCTATTCCTAGGAATAAGCTATTTAGCCTGGAGAATAGGGGTTGTCCCGCAGGAAAATGAAACTGTCGTCTCGCAGATTGCCCGTGCGACTTTCGATTTCGCGCCTTGGGTTCATAAGTATATTCAGTATGCAACCTGTGCCATACTTATTCTTGCGGCGAATACTAGTTTCGCCGGCTTCCCAAGGTTAGCTTCAATAATGGCTCGTGATCGCTTCATGCCGCGACAGTTCTTCAATGTTGGTGATAGGTTGGTGTTTTCAAATGGTATAGTTGTGCTGGCAACGCTCGCTTCAATCTTGATAGTAGCCTTCCATGGAGACACGCATGCTCTAATCCCGCTATATGCAATCGGTGTTTTCCTTTCTTTTACGCTCTCGCAGAGCGGAATGGCTAAGCGCTTCATCCGCCTCAAGGAAGGCAGATGGCGCCTTTCTGCTACCATAAGTACCATTGGCGCAACTGCAACCGGCATTGTTACGCTTGTTCTTGCAACTATGAAGGCGCGCGAAGGCGCCTGGATTGTTCTGATCTTGATTCCCTCCTTCAGTTTTATGTTTTGGAAGATCCACAGCCACTATATCCAGCTTGGAAATCAACTTCGGCTGACTCCAGAGGATTCTTTTACTCCAATCAAGAACACAATCATTGTGCTTACTCCCTCACTCCATAGGGGTATTTTACGAGCCCTTGAGTACGCCAAGGGGCTGTCTGCAGATGTAAGAGCTCTGCATATTGAGGTAGACCCCATTGATACTGCTCTTTTGATAGAGCGGTGGGAAAAGTGGAGTGGTGGCATCCCGCTTGTAATTTTGGAGTCGCCATATAGGTCATTAGTCGCACCGCTTCTTGAATATCTTGAGGAAGCAAAGCATGAGAGGGAAAATTACTTGATAACTGTGATTATACCTGAATTTGTGCCTGCAAAGTGGTGGCATAAGCTGCTGCACAACCAATCGGGTTTGCTGTTGAAGTTCACGCTACTGTTCCGACGCGATATTGTGACAACAAACGTGCGCTATTACTTGGAACGCTAGGTGGCAGGTTCTGGTGAAGATAAACTATGATTATTCACGTAAGAGGCGATGTCATCGAGCTAAGTGGTTCGCTTCGCGAGAACTACTGGCCGGCATTGAAGTCGGCAGTTAGTTTGCAGCTGAAACGGTATCCGAATGGAATAGTGATTGATGGCCATGGGCTCACCGATATAGACGAAACCGGTGCACGCACATTCTTGGAGGCTAGCGACTACATTGAAGCACAAAGGGCGAGGGTAGTTGTAGCCCGACTTCCAGAGCACATTCTACAGCAAATCCGCCAAATTCCAGGGGCCCGCTCGCAACTGCCGCTGGCAGCCACCATAGAAGAGGCACGCGAATCGCTGGCGGTTGGTGCAGGAGAAGCGGCTATTGAAATTCGTCGCCGGCTGGCAATCCTTGTGCCGTTAGTTGGCGATTGGGCGAAAGCTCTTGAATATGCTGTACCCCAGGCGCGTGCTCGAAGAACAGAAATACACCTCCTTTATGTTTTAGAAGTCCCGAGGGCTTTGCCACTTGGGGTGCCGCTGCCTGATAAGGAGCGTCAGGCGCGAGAGACTCTTGCTGAAGCAGAGCAGAGGCTCAAACGAACTGGTTTAACCATTCGCAAACTTACGGTACGTTCGAGGACTTCTATCGAAGGAATCACGAAGTTTGTCTCGGAAACTGAACCTGAATTGCTCCTAGCAGCTTATCCTAAGAGCCATTTCGAGCGTGGTCACGAGCTTTACAGCGTTATCAGCGCTTTCTTCCAAGAAACGAAGTCTGATGTTGCCATATTTTGCACTGGGGCTCCCGAGACTGGCGAAGGACCGTGCCAGCCTGCTTTGCTTGTTCCAATGATTGGTGCGTGGGAGGAAGCTGTTGAATTCGCCGCGACGCAGGCAGCTGCGGAAAAAGCCGAAATTCACCTGCTTTACGTGCTCCAGGTTCCACGGACACAGCCGCTCGACGTTGCTTTGCCGGATGAAGAGCAAAATGCCCAAGAGACTCTTAGTGAAGCAGAGAAAATTGCTCGTAGGCATGGTTTGACTGTGAAGCGGCATATCCAAAGGTCAAGGACCTTGTTCGATGGTATAGCCAAGTTTGCAGTAAGAACAAAGCCGAAACTCCTGCTATTATCATATCTTAGGGAAGATATGATTGATGAAAACAGCCGCTATGCGGAGATTATAGCACTTTGCAATGAAGCTCCTTGCGATGTAGCTCTCGTATTCATGCGGCATCTTTCTTCGCCAGCGGACTAAAATCTGCATTATTAGTAAAGGACGAAAAAGATAAGGGTCTTTAAAAATAATCTGCAAGGCACAAGCCAAGGGTCTTTGGGAAAAAACTTGAAGCTGGAATATAAACCTGATTTTGAAGAGGCAAAGAAGTATTGGCGGGCTTATTGGGCAGGTGAGATTATTGACAGGCCGCTCATTGCCATTAAAGCCCCGAAGGGTGATAAGCGTCCCAAGGGCTTACGTGGGCTCAATGGACTAGAGGATTTTCGATTAGCGACTCAGCAGTACGATGAGGCGGCTGCTACTATTCATTGGCTGGGGGAGGCAATACCATTTATTCAGCCAAATTTTGGCCCGGACCAGTTTGCAGCATGGTTGGGTGCTGACCTCCAATACAATCCTGATGCAGGAGATACAAGCTGGTCTGTGCCAGTAATTCAAGATTGGGATGTGGATGGTCTTGAGATTGGATACCCCCACGGGGTTTGGTGGGAGCGGATGCTTGAATTCCAGCGAATTGCAGCAGAGATTGGCGACGGGAAATTCCTTGTTGGTGTTCCCGATATTCATAGCAACATGGATGCCCTTTCTGCACTTCGAGGTCCAGAGGCACTATGTTTTGATTTTCTTGATGTCCCAGAGAAGATTGATCGGGCAATTACAGCCATCTGCCAGGCGTTCCGCATTGCCATTGAGGGCATTGAGAAGGCAGGGCGGCAAATTGAGCGAGGATATATCGGCTGGTTACCATTTTACTCCGAGGAACGGTTTGTAGTTCTGCAGTGTGATTTCGCTTGCATGGTTGGGCCAGAGCACTTCCGCAGATGGATTCTGCCTGCGCTTATTGAGGAATCAGAGTACGTCGAAAATGCGGTTTATCATTATGATGGCCCAGGTGCACTTGTTCATTTGAAGGATATCCTCTCGATCCCTAGGATTAAAGTAATCCAATGGACGCCAGGTGCAGGGAATCCTCCACTTATTGAGTGGATGGATTTACTACTGGAGTGCCAAAAAGCTGGGAAGGGATTGTATTTAGCTGCCACGCCAGATGAAGTGAAGATATTCCATCGCAATCTTAGACCTGAGGGTGTTATGTATGATGTATGGGTTTCTTCCAAGGAGGAAGGCGAGGCTCTGATAGACTGGTTGAAGGCAAATATCTAGCTTTGGCAAAAGTTGGTTAGAAATGTGCTTCACATATTGAAAGTGGCATTAGGCGGAATCTCATGAGAGTAGCCTTAAGCCTAGTTATGCATTAATAACAAAAAACTAAGGGAGCATCCGAAAATTGGATGCTCCCTTGGTGATTTTAAATATCTTCACTAACGCTCGGCAATGGCTTGCGCTTTTTGTATGTCAACGTCAATGCCTGGGCCCATTGTCGAAGAGACAGTAATCTTTCGCAAATATCGACCTTTGGCTGCAGCTGGCCTAGCCTTGATTAGCGCCGACAACAGCGCCGCAAAGTTTTCCAGAAGTTTTTCTTTCTCAAAGGACACTTTCCCAATTGGCATGTGGATATTGCCAGCCTTATCAACTCGGTATTCGACGCGAGAAGCGCTTTTGATGTCGCGAACAACTTTCGCAATATCCATCGTAACTGTGCCAGATTTCGGGTTAGGCATTCGAGGGCCAAGAATTCGGCCTAGTTTGCCAACCATGCTCATCATATCCGGCGTGGCAACAAGAATGTCGAAGTCACGCCAGCCTTCTTCAATCTTCTTGACAAGGTCCTCGGCTCCCACCACATCTGCGCCGGCTTCTTCGGCTTCTTTAGCTTTCTCGCCTTTTGCAAAGACGGCTACTTTGCGTACCTTGCCGGTGCCATGCGGTAGGGTGGTGGTTCCGCGAACCATTTGATCTCCGTGGCGTGGGTCTACACCCAGGCGAACTGCGACATCAACAGTTTCATCAAACTTTGCGCTGGCAAGCTCTTTTACGAGTGCCAGAGCTTCTTCTGGGTCGTATGCCTTTCCTTTCTCAACTTTCTTTGCGGCTTCGTTGTACCTTTTGCCATGAGTCGGCATTCTTACATTCCTCCTTGTGGTTAATTTTCGGTTCGTAAAAGCCGAACCTCCCACGGGGACCTTGGCCGTTGTATTATAAGTCAGCGGCCAAGCCCCAGCTAAGCTTCTACTACTTCAATACCTGCAGACCTTGCAGTGCCCTCGATTATCCTCATCGCTGCCTCAATGCTGTTTGCATTGAGGTCGGGCATTTTTAGTTCTGCAATCTCGCGCACTTGAGCACGTGTCACCTTGCCCACCTTCTGGCGATTTGGCACGCCTGACCCCTTTTCGATGCCGGCGGCTTTCTTCAGTAGCTCCACGGCAGGAGGTGTTTTCAGGGTGTACGTGAATGACCTATCTTCGTATATGGTGATTTCCACCGGCACAATTGTGCCCATCTGAGCCGCCGTCTTTTCGTTGTATGACTTGATAAATTCCATCATGTTTATGCCATACTGACCCAAAGCAGGGCCGACGGGCGGCGCAGGCGTGGCCTTGCCAGCAGGAATTTGAAGCTTCACCACTCCTATAACCTTTTTCGCCATCGTTATTTCTCCTTAAATCTTCTCAACCTGTCCGAAATCGAGCTCAACCGGCGTATCTCTGCCGAAGATTGAGATTAGCACCCTCAGCTTTTCCTTCTGAACATTCACATCTTCGATGGTGCCAGTAAAGTCGGTAAATGGACCGGAGGTAACACGGACGACTTGCCCTTTTTCCCATTGAACGCGAGGTTTCTGTCGTGGTCCCTCCACGGCAGCTAGGATATTGGCAACCTCTTTTTCTTGCAAAGGAACCGGTCGGTTTCCTGAGCTGACGAATCCAGTTACGCCGGTCGTGCTTTTTACAAGATACCACGTCTGGTCATCTAGTATCATCTCAATGAGTATGTAACCTGGGAAAATCTTGCGCTGGACCTCGCGCCGCTTCCCGCCACGAGTCCGAAGCTCAGGCTCGGTCGGGATAATAATGCGAAATATCCGGTCCTTTAAGTTCATAGACTCGGCACGACGCTCGATATTCGTTTTTACTTTGTTTTCATGTCCTGAGTACGTATGAACAGCGTACCAGTTCTTCTCCATAATCGCCTAGCCTCTCGTTCTAAACATGCTACCAACCAAACCGCCGAGTGATGACACTGAGCAGGTAATCGAGCCCACCTACCCAAAGCGTGACAATCGCTACCGCCGCGATTACAATGGCGGTAGATTTCTTGAGCTCGTCATATGTCGGCCATGTTGTTTTCTTAAGTTCGAGCCAAACTTCTCTTAAGAACCTGCCTCCTCTTTGGAAGGCTCCTTCCTTTTTGTTGGTGCCGTTTGCCATGAGGTCACTTCCTTTGCGCTTGTGCCCTTTTGGGAGCGCGAATCATAAAAATGCTCCGCTGCACACCTTTTACTCGAGGTGACAGGGAGCGGCTGAGATTTTGGTAGAATAGCCAGTGGCAGGGGCAGCCGGATTCGAACCGACGACACCCGGTTTTGGAGACCGGTGCTCTACCAACTGAGCTATGCCCCTGCGGACTGCATATTTATCTTACCACATTCAATGCGGATTGTAAATAGACGGCACTTTTTAATTGCCGTTGCAATCCGTACAGCCTACTTTGCTTCACGATGAATCGTGTGCTTTCTGCATACTTTGCAGAACTTACGCAGCTCAAGACGGTCTGGATCGCTGCGTTTGTTTTTTGTAGTCGTGTAGTTTCTTGCCTTGCACTCAGTGCATGCAAGTGTAATTATGACTCTGGCATCAGTTGCCATGAAAATCCCCCAGTCTTGTTACTCAATCAATGCGGAGATGACGCCGGCGCCCACAGTGTGGCCACCTTCCCGAATCGCAAACCGAAGACCTTCTTCCATCGCAATCGGCTGTATCAACTC
>JARYMF010000020.1 GCA_029907255.1 Armatimonadota bacterium | reverse complement strand
AATAATTAGTGGCAAGCCACTCAGCTTAGCCAATGCACTTATAAAACTCGAAAACGCTGCAAAACTCGTGCCAGCAGAGGTAAATCCCTCTACGGCGCATATGTTTATAGTGAACCCACTTCGTGGAGGTGGGATTCTTAGCCTCTTCAGCACACATCCCCCAATACCTGACCGCGTCAATCGGCTCAGGGCGATAGCTGAAAAGATGGGGCAAACAGTGTAGCCGAGAATGCAAATCTAATAAAAGGGAGCTGGTTTTCAGCTCCCTTTTTGTTTAGGCGTTCTAATCACCAGTTGTCATACTTTCCAAACTCTCGTGCGGCTAGATACATAGCATTAACATTCTCCACTGGCGTACCTGGTGCAAGGTTGTTCCCTTCTCGCAAAACAAACCGGCCGCCATTCATAATGCCCGTGGAAAGTATACGGCGAACCTCTTCTCGCACTTCTGCAGGCGTTGCCCGAAGAAGAAATTGCACTGAAGGCCCTCCATTGATTTGAACGTCTGGACCCAACTCCTGCCTTAAAGAGCCAAAGTCTACGGGAAAGCCAGTGTCAAATGTCATTACATTAAGCTCATCTCGAATTATCTTGAAGTGTCTTGTGGCATCACCACAGAGATGGATACTGTGCGGCCCAGCGCCTGCAAGTTCTTCAAAAAGGCGTTTGTGACGTGGAAGAACGAATTCTCTATAAGCCTCGCATGAGATTAGCTGAATGCTGTCATCTGCTATACCCCAACACCTGGGCTTAATTTCATACCCAAGCATCTTTCTCCAAGCTTTAATTCTTATTATTGTCGCCTCTGTTATAAAATCAAGTAATTCATGCACATACTGAGGATCCTCATAAATATCCATGCATATCTCGGTGGCGCCCCTTAAACTTGCGGCAGCGGTAAACGGCCCATCGGTTCCCAATCCCGAAGGGATGACATCCGAGACCGGCAGACCCATGAAAGTAAAATTTTTAATTTTCTCTTTCAATATTTCATAAAAACGCAAGTTCTTTTCCATCGAACCATCTTTAAATGGGTCTGGCACACCCTTGTCAAAAAGCATACGCTTTCGGTCATTTGTCAGTATTGGCTCAGTATCTGGAACCTGGCCATCATAATAGCGTACCGGGCAACCAAACCATGAAGCTTCATATGTGTTCTGAAGGTCAACATAAACAGCAGGCCAAGCTTCTGTAGGCATCCCCATTTCGGCGTCAAAAAGGAGATTGTGTCTAACATAGTATTGAAATTCAAGCTGAGTTTCCAGCATGAGTTCAGGATTTTCTGAGTACTCTTTAAAAGTAATTTGCCGAGGATTGAGCCAAGGAGTGAAAAGGTAGTATCTTACGTTTAGACCAAGCACCACAGGAACGCGAATAGGCTTACCCGCATGATAAGCATCCCATACCTCTTTAACTTCCCGATTATGTAATTTGAAATCCATTTCCAACATTGTTTTAGACCTGCCTCCGAACCGCTAATCCACTAAAAGTAAGCAAAATCACATTTTGACCAAACTCCAAATTGCTCTCCGACCTTAGAAATACATTATAGCTTCTGTTAAGTTCAAAGGCAAAAATGAGTAAAGGAGATAAACGGCCAAGCGGTGAATATATAAAATCGACAAATAGTATGCAGTGCAAATGCGTTTTGAAGACAGTTGAAAATCTTTCACTACCAAACGCTAAAACTAAAGAAGGAGTATAAAGTTGAAGCGCATATTCTTCGCATCTCTGCTAATTTTCCTTACGGTTAGTAATATCTCAAACGCCGCAAAAGTAGAAAAGTGGATGTGGGCTAGGGGAAGTCTCCATGCCCACACAACCAATAGCGATGGCGACAGTCCGCCACAAGTAGTAGCCGATTGGTATAGAGAAAATGGCTATAATTTTCTAGCAATCACGGACCATGAGAAATTGACAGACCCAGTTCCTTTGGATAACAATCCGAACGATAACTTCATTCTCATCACAGGAGAGGAATTAGCAATGCCTGGCAAGGAGTCGCCAATTCATGCAAATGCTTTTGGCATAACAGAGACAATTAAAGCCCCAAACAGAACTCTTAATGCAGGAAGAAGCGTACGTCGTCTTGTTGAAACCATTCGAGACGCAGGTGGAATACCAATGGTCAATCACCCAAATTGGGAAAAAGGCCTTTTGCACACTGACCTGCTTTATATCGATGGACCGTACATTCTTGAGATTGCCAATATGGGCAACGGCAGTTTAAATGAAGGAAACCTTGCACGACTCTCAACTGAACAAATTTGGGACTACTTATTATCAAATGGCAAGGAGGTTTATGCTGCGGCGACAGACGACATGCATTCAATCAAAGACGGCCCTACTGGACCTAACGGACCCGGAAAAGGGTGGGTAGTAGCAAAAGTGCCAGAGTTGACACCTAAAGCAGTGTTAACAGCATTGTCAAAGGGTGATTTCTACGCGTCGACCGGTGTTGAACTTGAGGACTATTCTTTTGATGGCGAAAGATTCTATATTAAGGTGCGTCCAAAGCCAGGCAAGTCGTATATGATTCGGTTCGTAGGCAAATGGGGAAGCATACTCCAAGAAACAATGGGCACATCGGCAATATATAAAGTAAATAGAAAGCAAGAACCAAATTCATATATCCGCTGCAAAGTAATCTGCTCTGATGAAACCGTTGCTTGGACCCAAGCATTCAGGATTGACTAGCCTCCTCATAAGGATAATTTAGGTATGGTGATATCCAGCCTTCGGCTGATGGTCATAGGAATCATGGTGGCAGTAGTTTGCGGGTGCGAACCAGTCATGCGCGAACTTCAATACACCAATCCTCGAACGCGCCTTTTCCCGATGCACATGGATCTTGGTATCGGCGATGAGAAGGTAGACGCTGCCACCATAATCGCTTCTCAAAATTACGTTGCTTTCGTTGAATACCCCAACGTCATCGTTCACTACCCAAATGGAATGTCTGCGCTTGCCAAGCAAGTAGCCGATGCATTTGAAAAAGCACGAATTAAAATAGCAGAGCGAACAGGCATAATTTGGGCTTTCAAACCAATCATATATCTCGTTCCGGTTACAAACACATCTTGCGGCTATCGCCTTCGCATACCTCTTCGGAAACAACGCGAGCTTAAACTACCATTGCTTATTTTACCGAATGGCGTGGTTCTCCCGGAATGGAGTAGCGGAATAGCACATGAGTTAACCGAAGCATCCATGCTTGCATCGCTCAGCAGACGAGAGCTTTTCCTTGGCGACTATTGCATATTCGGCGGAGGGTTAGTTAACGAAACTCGATGGTTTCGCGATGGAGTTTCCGAATTAGCAGGCGAAATCCTAAACCGCGAACTATTTGGCGAAGAGTATCAGCCACCAACTGATATATATGCCGAACTCTCACGAATCCGTGAGCTTCTTTTAGATTGGAACAACTGCGAAGAATATACAGCAAATGAGAGAGCTTATTACCTCGCTTCGCTAGGGTTAATTCATGAATTAACGAATAGATATGGAGATTATGTAATCGCCCAGATTGTCGAAGCTGCTTCAAAGCACCGTTACATAAACGGAAGCACACTTCTCAGGGCTGTCAATAAAATAACTGGCACTGACCTAAAAGAGTTTTTAAGAACCTACCAGCCGACTTGGCTTGGAATAGAAACAGTGGACGCTGGCCAAAAAGTCAAAATTGCCGCTGTTTATTCCGGCGGCCCTGCTGAAAAATGGGGCTTGAAAGCAGGAGATATAATTACGTCCGTTGATGGACAGCACGTTCCATCCTCCGCATGGCTAGTCCACTACATCGCCGCACGTCGTCCAAGAGAACGAATTTCGGTCGAGGTGGAACGTGCTGGTGTTAGCAGTAAATACCGCTTGATGGTCGTCTCCAAGCCTGCATTTCATTAATATGAAGGTATCAATTATTGACCACTCAATTCCTTATATACTAGAAAACAGTTGGGGAGATAAAACAATCCATGGTGAATTACCGCTTGTTGATAATTTTAATCTTAACTCTCAGCTTATTTTTGGAGGCAGATATTTTGCAGGCTGATACGTCAATTCTCACTCGCTCATCAGTTAAGACGATTTATATTGTCCAACTTTCGCACCTTGATATTGGATTTACCGATACTCAAGCGGCAGTAGCCAGGGTATCTGCTGAAACAATCGACGAAGCAATCGCTCTTTGCGAAAAAGATCAAGATTACAAATGGACAATTGAAAGCCTTTGGCAGCTTGAGCAGTGGATGAAAGGCAAGACGCCAGATCAAATTGCACATTTAATGTCGCTTGTTAAAAGTGGACGCATTGGGCTTACCGCGTGTTATGCTGGCATGTGGAGCAGTATCATGGGTGCGGAAGAAATTTGCCGTTCTTTTTATTTTGCTGCACGCCTTAAAAGGGATTATGGTGTTGAAATAAAGACTGCAATTCAGAATGATATACCAGGAGCAACATGGGCTTATCCTCAAGCCCTGAAAAAAAGCGGCGTAAGATACTTGTTAATGGGCGTAAATAACTTCATCGGTGCTGGTGCTGAGATTCCAGTAAAAGACAGGCCATTCTACTGGGAAGGTCCTGACGGTAGCCGCGTTCTCACATGGATATGCTCCGATTTTATAGGAAAAGAAAGCGGCTATCTTTTAGGGCTTTGGGAATATGGCTGGGGTAAAGGCGGCCGTGCCGAAGAAACCGTGCCAAAACTGCTCCAACGTTTGGAGGAAGCTGGCTATCCTTACGATGCCATTTTAATAATTGCAGGTACGGGCGACAATGGCCGCACAAATCTTGCTATGACTGAAGGCGCAAGAGAGTGGAACTCTAAACATGAATCACCGAAAATGGTAATATCCCAGCCTGACGATTTTTTCTCGCACATGGAAGCCAAATACGGCGACCTATTTCCCGTATATCGAGGTGATTGGTCAGGGCTTTGGGACCAAAATGCTCAAGGCACTCCATATGGAACTGCTCTATCGAGGCAAGTTCACGATGAACTTCCATGCGCCGAAGCTATTGCTTCGTTCATTGAAGCACTAAAGCTTAGGAAATACCCAAAACAACAAATCGAATCTGCATGGGAGAACGTAATTACATATGACGAACACTCTGGTGGCGGAGGCTGGCCTGGAACACTAACCGCCGAGCAAACGCGCGAAGGTAACATTACTGCCCAAAGATATGCGCAGACAGCTTCCAAACTTACATCAAACGTGCTTCGGAACTCAATCGGAACGCTTCTAGCGCACGTCAAAATCCACAAAGATAGCTTTTTTGTTTGGAATCCCACGCCGTATATACGAACAGGTGTAATTCAGGTCGGCGATACATTTATACTTGCTAAAGATGTGCCGGGGCTTGGCTACAGGTGTTATGAACCCTCCCAAACTTATAAATCCCAGCTTTCCATAGGTCCAAATTTTCTGGAAAACGAATACCTCCGCATCGAGGTAGACAAAAATGGTTTTGTTACTAGCCTAAAAGACAAGCGCACGGGTTTGGAATTAGTTGACAGAAAATCCAAGTATGGCTTTGGGCAGCTTGTTCAAGCATCAAAAGAATACAATGGGCCTGTAAACTTTAGCAAACCTTCAATAAGAGTAAGGCAAACTAGTCCGCTGGCCGCTAGCCTAATCATCACAGATGCAAAATCGCCGCTTTCAAAAACAGAAATTACCTTGTGCGCTGGTGAACCTATAGTAAGATTCAAGCATAAGTTCAACCTACAGCGAACACCCTATGCTTCATACGATGACGGTTCAATAAAATATGACATCGCCTATCCATTCAACATTCCTAACGCCAAGCTAACGTTTGATACACCCGCTGGATTGCTCAATCCTTATACAGATTACATGCCGAAAGCCAACTGCATACTCAACGTTCAGCATGGCGGTGATATCGCTGGCTCTGAGATAGCTGTGTCTTTCTTCTCTAGGCAGGCGTTCAACTGGGAATTTGGTAACATCAACTGGATTTGGGGCACGCCAATCCCACCCCAAACCACCGAACTAATGATGCGGCTTCTGAGTAAGCATGATGAAGCGAAATACAAGGAAGGAATTGGAAGGGTAATTGTAGAGCCTGACGCGCCCAATGTACTTACATTCGAGACAGCATTTTATATTCACAAGCCAGGCGACGAAAACGTCATCCACTTTTTGGAATCCGAAGCAAACCCGCTGATTGCAATGCCAATTAAAGCAAACCCAAATGGTAACCTCCCATCATCCGCCCAATTCATCAAATTGGACGGCGATGGGTTCTCTCTACTCACCTTCAAGAAAGCGGAAGTCGGAAGTGGGTACGTAATTCGTTTAATGGAAAACAAAAACAGGCAATCGAAGATACAGATATCCTCTGGATTTCTGAAAATTGACTCAGCTGAGCTACTGGACATCGTTGAGAATCCCATTGGCAAACTTCCAGTTCAAAATGGTGTCTTTGCAATAGAAATACACCCACGCGAAATTGTCACAATTCGACTTCAATTATCAGGGGCACGAAAATGAGGGTAGCTCTTTTCACTCTAGCATTAATTTGCGCCATTCCCATGAGTGCTCATGGCAAACTTACAGTTCTGAAAGCATATTACCGCGATACAAACGCCAGCCTGCACTTGTTTCTCAAAAACCAAGGCAGACAACCAGTAACGCTACTTCCGCCGATAGTAGACGATTTCGACTGCGCCACAATTAATGAACATAATGTAAATCGTCCGCAAGATGTGCTCTGGTATCGCATGCGTCCTAGCGCTATTGCTCCGGGTGAAATTGCTAACATCTTAATCACTCTTTCAACACCAGCCAACAAGTCAAAAACGGTAGAAATTCGTACAACTAACGGCGAAACTATAAAAAGGGTCATCCGATGTGCCGCCGAGCCATTAAGATTCCAAGCAATTCGCTTTGCGCCCAATCTCAAAACAATTGATATATATGTTCGTTGGGCGAATCCCACAAATTCCTCGTTTATCAAAAGCATACTACTTGACGGCAAAGATGTACACAGATTTGCCTCGCCTTGGCCTGCTAAAGCATGCGACGGATTGGCCTTTACAAGAATTATTTTGAAAAAGCCGCTTGTCAAGAATTCGTTTCACGTCATTGAAGCTAAATCGAGTGACGGACTTTCAACTGCCTATCAGATTCGCGCAATGCCGGCAGAGTTTTTAATTGGCGTTTACGGCACGCCCACTGCTGAGAATATCGCCGATTGGTCAGCACATGGGTGCAATCACTACCTATCTTTCGGGTCCGTGCAACCTGACATCCTTGAGATTATGTCAAAACATCGCATAAGTGTTGGTGCAAAATATATCCCCGAACCGCTGGTTGACCGCTCTGCTGGCAAAATCGTGAACTTCAATGAGGACATTGCTAGAAAAAATATCGAAGAAATCAAAAACAAGCAGGCCTTCTTATACCACCATCTTGTAGATGAACCAGACGTTGCAGACCATTATGGCGGAAGACAGCTTGGTATAAGTGCAATGGAGCTAGCTGCTAGGGATGAGTTTTGCGCAAAAGTTGACCCTGAACACTACACCTTCGTGCAGTTAGATAACACTTTTCGACCCCAAAATTACCGAGTTTACGGGGAGATAGCCGATGTTATCGCAACTCATCGATATTCTTTAGGAAACTTCTTAAGAAGTGAAGCAGGTCAGGAAACATACACACGACCGCCATTTCTCAAGGATCTTCTCGAAACAATCGAAAAGCTTAAATTGGCTACCGAACCAAAGCCATTTTTCATGGTTACCCAATTTTTCAACCTTGGCGAACGCCGTTCCGGACGTGCGCCTACTATAGAAGAAATGCGCCTTCAATGCTACGCCATGCTATTGGGCGGCGCACGCGGAATCATCCACTACATCCACTCAGGCTCGACTGGCGGCGGTGAAGGTGGGCGCGCAAAAACACTCTGGGATGCAATGACAAACCTACACAACGAATTGAGAAGGGTGGGGGAAGTAGCCGCAATTGGCACGCCTGCACCAGCTAATTGGGCAAGATGTAGCACTCCCAATGTCCTTCCAGGCGCAATCCTATGCGGTGATAAAATTGTAGTGGTACTTATCAATCTCAGCCACCGCTCATCTCTCGAAACTTTCGCCGCTCGGCCGGTGCGAGAAGCAATAGTAACAGTAAAAATTCCCCCTTGGTTAGATGCCAATGCTTTGAACGTCGTCGCACTTGATAGCGGAGACTTGATTGAAAGCCAACTCCAAGAAGACGTGCTGTCTTTCAAGATAAACGAAATAATTGATGCGCGTTGTTTTTTACTTTCCCGACAAATAGGGCAATGAGCACCCCAATAATTTCGGTTCTGCTCCCGGCATTCAACGCCGCCAATACGCTCAATCAAGCAATTGAGAGTTTGGTTCGGCAGACATTCGCCAGCTTCGAGGTAGTAGCAATAGACGATGGGTCTACCGACGGTACCGGCGACATCCTTGACCGCTGGGCAGAACAAGACGTGAGAATAAGGGTTATACGTATTCCGCATTCAGGGATCGTAAACGCACTCAACATTGGGATTGCCGAATGCAAGGGTGAGTTTATCGCTCGCATGGACGCCGATGATGTTTCTCATCCCGATAGGCTTCGATTGCAAATCGAGTTCATGCAAACCCACCAGGATGTTAGCGTTTGCGGATGTCTTGTGCGCTCATTTCCAAGAGCGAAGGTCAAAAAAGGCTTCCTTCGATACGAAGAATGGCTAAATTCCCTCATAAGCCATGAAGATATTTCGAGGGACATCTTTATCGAGAGCCCGCTTGCACACCCTAGCGTTATGATGCGAGCATCGGACCTACGCATGATTGGCGGTTACCGCGACATGGGCTGGCCTGAGGACTATGATCTTTGGTTGAGGTTTTACATGGCAGGAAAGCGCTTTGCAAAAATTCGCCGAGTTTTGCTGTTTTGGCGGGAAACCCCTGGCAGATTAACATTCGCTGATTCGCGCTATTCGCTTGAAAACTTCATGCGATTAAAAGCTCATTTCCTTGCTCAATACCTGCCACAATCACGCCCGATAATTACGTGGGGAGCAGGCATGACAGGCAAGCGACTCATGAAGCACCTGATTAGGGAAGGCGTAAAGCTCACGGCAGTTGTAGATATTGACGCCCGCAAAATAGGACAAGTCATTCGAGGAGTGCCCATAATTCGACCCGAGGATTTAGAAAGATTTGCAGATGCTTTTGTTATTGCCGCTGTAGCCTCAGAGGGGGCGCGCGACCTCATTCGTAGACAATTGATTGAGACAAACCGAAAGGAATTGCAAGATTTTATTTGTGCCGCGTGAGATATAAAAATGGCACAAAATTGCCAATATTTTTGTTGCACGATATAGACAAAATGACAACGTCGTGTTATAATAAACAGCGCAAGCGTGGAATACTTTATAATGTTCCCCGGTAGCTCAATCGGCAGAGCGCTTGGCTGTTAACCAGGATGTTACAGGTTCGAGTCCTGTCCGGGGAGCCAGAATGGTATCTGAGAGCGTATCTCAGATTCACATAATGAAAATAGCCCTATTTCGGGTGGACGCCCGTATAGGGCTATTTTTATGCTATCTGGGGCAAGAATGGCTTTATGGAGGACAAGGCTCAATAGTTCCTTTTGTTGATAAGGCTGGATGTGGTCAAACACGTCCGTAAACTTATTTAGGGCAAGCATCACTAATTCTTGAGTGACGGACTCTCTTTCTATTTCCTCAATCATCTCTTCTAACGCCTGGATGCCCGCCAAGGACGTCCTCGAAGAACTTCCGCGCCTCGTCCTAGCGCTTCTCATAGTAGAGGTTGCACCCGCAGTGAAGCTTCGCCTCCTCCGCCCACCAGCTGTTCGGGTGCTTCTCGGCGAACTCGCGGAGCAGCTTTGCGCCATCAGCATACCGATGCGAGTTCCATATACCCATGGCGGCCTGAAACTCCTGCTCTTCCTCGTCTTCGCGTGATACGTGCCGTAGGCTAGGTCCGAAAAGCCGATTGCCAGAAGCATGTGCGACATGCGCTCCGCGTAGTCCCTCCTTAGGAGTATGGCAACCCAAACCGCCAGGAGTGCCGCACACGCGAAGAACACAGTACCTGTTATCATCTCGGCCGCCACTCAGTCGCCGTCATCGCCATGCCCTGTGTGTCCTAAGTGAATCCCGCTACGTGCAACAGCGCCGCCCCCGAGCACGAGCAACCCCTATCCGCCCTCCTTACAATAGATGAATCTGTACCAATATATGGGCATGACAACGAAGATGCCAAAGAACAGGGCTGCTCGCCAGAAGCGCTTCCTGTGGGCTGGGATCTTTTCGTTTCTCGCCACATGGCTAATGTAGAAAATCAGCAGCGCCCAAGACAACACACACGTGAAAAGCACCAGCGGTGTACCGTATGTGAGTGTAACCATCATAATGTGCAACGGTATCCCACCCTGCGCAAGCTCATAGAATCTATATCCGACCACCATTAATGCCATGATGAACAAGATTGGCCAGAGGGTCGCCACCCCTAAGGCAATCTTGGCGCATCTCCTCATGAGAACCACCTCATCTGCTGCCTCAGCGCCGTTCATTCAGCGGGTTCGATGGTACCGTACCACTGCCACCGTTATGGAAACGGACAGAAGCAGCACCGCAAGGGCTGCGATCTGCAGGGCTAACCTGTAGCCCACAATGTTCGTACACCACATAATCACCAGAATCCAGATACCAAGCGACCATACTAGCGAGACAGCAACCACCTACCGAATCAGTTGGCTCGACGGCCATCCGATTGCTGCCTGTACTCGTTGTGCTTGTGGCTGAGGAGTGATTGATAGCCTCAGGACCGCCAGAATATTAAGTATCAGCCACAGGCCGGCTACTAGCGATAGCCACCAGCACGTTGCGATGGCTGCCACTGTGAAAGGAGTCAACGCGAGCACCGCTCGAATAAGGTATATCCGGGCCACCAGCGTAAGGAGCTGGGCTGAGCTCATTATCCCATCCCGCGCATCCCTAACGACGATCCGCAAGACAAGGTTGGTTACGACGAGCACCAGATAAATGCCAGACACAACCAGCGCGCCCAAATGGGATCGGAGCCAGGCAGCAGAAACGATATAGACCACAGGCCCGAGCAGCAGCAGGATGCCGCCGCTCAGTGTCAGCCTCCAATGTCGCCGAAGCCAATCTCTACGGCCTATCCTGAGTAGCACTTTTCAGACCGAACCTCTGTTCCACCATGTGACGGAGCATGCGCAGAACTTTCTCGAACGAATCAAGGCATGGCGTGGGTGGGTCGCAATCTCCCGCCATGCATGTAGCAAAGTCGATCGCTACTATTGGCGCGACAAAAGAGAGTTCACACACTTTCTTGGCGACCTCTCCTAGGGCTATGCAGGCTGCCATGCATTCCGGAGCCCCCGGACCGGCGATTATGCAGCCAATAACGCAGGGCTCAACAACGACCTGCTCCACAAAGAGACAGGCCAACTCGCCTGCTAATGCCATGCAGGCTGCCTCTTTCAAGCACGTCGAGAGCTTTCCAAAGCTGAAGTTTCCACTCGGATCCACCCACTGCACCGGGTCATTGCCTGCATAGCCGTATAGGTTCAGACCATCTCTGGCAGGATCACGCGAGACGAAGCGTCCCGTTGTTGGATGGTAGTACCTCGCGCCCAGTTGAAGCAGGTCGAATCCGGGGTTCTGGTAGTGTGTGTAGTATCCCAGGCCGCCAACAAATGCATAGGGCTGGGGCGTGGTCCCCCAGTGCCCAGGGGAATGCCCACGCATCGTAGGCGTATGCATCCGAGACGGTGGGGGGCGTCTGGGCCATGGTCAACGCCTTCGCGCTTCCCAGGCCGTCCGCGTGGTAGTACTGACCCGACCCGCCGGCCAGCCGTGCGATCAGGCTGCCATTTCCCACGCTGTAGAAAGCCATGAGGGCGCCTTGCCCGTCCACTTCCCCGATCACGCGGTCCTCGTCATAAAGAAACCAGGTTGTGCCCGATGCGAAGGTCGCGCTCCGGCGGAGGTTGTCGCCATCGTAGGTGAACTCAGCGGTTGTGACTCCTCCGACCTCCACTTCGGTCAGGCGGTTGGCGAAGTTGTACGCATAAGTGGTCACGACCGACCCCTCTTGCTTGGAAATCTGGTTCCCTGCGCAGTCGTAATCCAGGAACGTGTTCCCCGTATACGGCGGGTCGTTCGATGAGCCGTAGTCGAAGAGTTTGTTTGCCGCGTCGTAGTGATAGTACGTCGTGACACCGTCTGCAATCATCGTGAGCCTGTTCCCCACGTCGTCGTAGGTGTAGCGCTTGTCGTATGGGAGGCTGCCGGTTCGAACCTCCCGCGTCAGGTAGTAGACCTCATCGTACTCGTTGTCCACCCGCGCCTGGGTCGGATCCCGCCAACACTGGCTGACAAGGCCAGCCGGACGAAGTAGCATTCGTCGTATCGTCATACAAAGCCGTTTTGTGCGCGCGCCGTGTACAGATCGATGGCCAAGGGCCAGGCGAAGGCAGCCTCTCGCACATGCCAAGTCTTTACCCGCCAAAATGTCGCTGTAGCGTGGAGAGAGCCGTCCACATCGGCACGACCAGACCCGCAATATAGGACGCAACCCCAATAATGGCAAAAAGCGGCGACCACCGGTCCCAGGCGGCCTGCTTACTCTCGATCGAGGGCGGCTCCCCAAGGGCTGGGGGCCACCGGCGAGGGCGAGTCCGGCCGCGTGAGCTTCTGGAAGGCTTCTTGCCGTGCGTCAATTGGCATGTCGGGGTTGAGCTGCATCAGCGCTTGGCGAAGCCGATCTCCAAGCACCACCTGGCCGTAGTTCTCGCGCTCGACATTCCGCATGCCAGGTGCGATATCTGGGCCGTGCTCGACCATCAAGCCAAGGGATTTAAGCCAGCAAGGGCGGCTAATTCCAGCTCTGACTCGTAGAAGGCTACTCTCATCGCTTACCCTGTACGAATTCAAGCAATAAGCGAAGAACGTTCACTGCTTGTGTCAATAAGACTTCCATAACATCTCGCTGATCCTTCCCCACCAGCCCCAGTCTCTTCAGCATCCGCTTGTACTTACTGCCCTTACGGTGAGCTGCACCAGCAGAGCGGAGGCCTTGAAGGTCCTGGAGAAACCTGATTATCTCCTCTTTATTCTCACATCCCTCTTCTTCAAGGAAGCGTTCCAGCTTTCGGATGCCTCGGTCCTCTCGGCGTTTCTTAACCAACTTCTTTTCCAGCTCGCTTTCGTTGAGAGAGTCCACAAGGAGTCTTGTAAGCGCTAAAATTTGCTCATCTAACTCACGCTGAGAATCAGTGACGGGAATATGGACCGTTAAGACGTGCTCGTCGCCAGGTTTTGGCTCGAGAAAAAGCGGCCATCCCATCTGTTCACGCCAGACTTCATTCAACTCCTTGTATTTTTGCTGAAATACAAGGTCTACGCTCTTAGGCTCTGCAAATTCTGCTAGAAAGCTCCGATGGAAGCACGTTTCACTAATGCCCACATCTGCAGGCGGAAGCACATTGAACTGCCTCCAGTGCAATCGCTCGCGGTAAGGGAGATCGCGACCAAGGTCGCCGAGGAACGCGGCAACGTGGGTCGGGTGATCATTGTCAATCTGCATTACCCACAGCCCGAGGCATTCGAGGTAACCATCCTTAACAGAGTACCGGTTAGGCTCCGCGTAGTACTTTTGCAAAACCTCCTTTCGGAAATAAACCGGAGTCAAGTAGTTAGGAGTTCCTGAGTTGGAAAGCCTATCTGGGTTAGAGGTAGATTCTATAAGCCTGCCATCAGGGCTCACGCCAATAATAAAAGATACCTCAGAATCCGCTTCCTTCTTATTGAACGGCCACTTACCGCATTCCTCGACGGGTGGTGGTGCAATGATGACTTTGCCCAAGAGTCGGGAGAAAGTACAGAAACTTGGTAGGAAATTGCACTCTGCGACAGAAAATGAGTATCGAGACTTATCATCCTTATGCTCGAATTTCCAATCTTTTTGAGGCACGTCGCCTAAGGATATTTTGGAGTAGCGAACAGAGTTGAAGTATATAGCGAGGTACAGTTGTGTTGCTGCCAGAAACCGACGCAGATATGTCCACTCGATCTCTACCCTTTCATGGTTGATAATTTTTGCCACTTCTATCGGATAGCCAGACTCGTCAAAATCCAGAAATATCTGCTCCTGGTCTTTGCAATTCTCCGCGAGGTTGTGGAAGTGACGAAACTCTTCACACAGCTCGAGATAGGAAGGCCAGGCGCCATAAAATTTTCTGGTTATAACCAGAGGGCGTACTCCCTCAGTTCCAAAACGGTGATAAGTCGTCGTTTCTTTTCCTTCTTGCCAGGACTGACTGAAACCGGGGAGGCCGTCACCTATGGCTAAGTCCCAGTCGTCCTTCTTCAGCGCCTCTTTAACAGCTTCACGCTCTAATAGCGCACAAAAAATATCAAACCTGTCGGGATTCCTGTCATCAATGGCATAAACAACCTGCCATGGCTCTTTCCCCATGGATGGAATGAAATTAGTGATAAGATCTCGCTGGAGGAGATAGTCCAAATCAAGTCGACAGTCCTTAGATGCACTCATAGTCCCCTCTCCTTCAAAAACCTTTCCGCATCCTTCACCCACGGTTTACCGGAAATCAGTTTGGGCAGGAGCGCATCGGGCAGGGTGGCAAGGGTGGAGGATTCGCGCTCGTTTTGCAGAATCCCGCAGCACTTTTTCGAACAGCTCGTCATCGGCATCAAGTGGTATTGACAGCATGGCTTTTCCATTTAGTCGAATCTACTTATCCGATACTCGAACTCAACCCTTGCTACTTACTCAATCTTAACACTTGCTACTTAATCTTAGCTACCGACCAGAGAATAGCTTTTAAGTAGACTCTTCTGTTCCGCCCCACTGTAACAAAAGCCATTCATCGAGCTTATTTTTGCGGAACTTCTAATAAAGGCGGCCCACTTTGTGGCTAGGCACCCCCTGCATCACTCCCCAGTGGTATAGGCTTTTCAGGATGAAGCTAGCCAAAGTTCGGCTTCAAAGCCGAGGTAGGCGTTGTTACTATTGCTTGCGGCCATACCAATTTGCATCTAAGGGGACTCTTGCAAGGGTTTGCCCTGTTTCTTCTTAGCTTTTGTATTATGCGCATATAAAATATAAATTGTCAAGTTTCCTTGCTAGCCCTAACTTCATATGCGCTGGGTTGTTGTGGAAACGCACTAAAGCTGAATTCAAAACCTTCTATGGGCTTAAATGCAAAGTCAAAAAGAAAAAGAGAAAACGCGTTGATGCGCAACTTTTGCCCACTTTGACATCGTCCACTTTTGTATCAGGCGCATGTCACTGGTGAAATGAATCGGGTGTTGCAGGGAGAAACCACTATCTCCTTTACCTTATGATTCCTCCGAGGCTTCGCCCTGTATCCCTTCAAGTGGCGAGCTGACGGCGCACAATTCCTCTATACGGTTGCAATGGTAATAACCAAGGGGTGGGGTGGGTAGCCCGACATCCCGCTAAGCCTTCCAGGTGTTCCACTAGTCGTAGCCCAATAGGTAATAGGCGTTGACAAACATATCGGGGAGCTTGCCAAGAAGTTGCCCTAATGAGGAGAGGCGTAAAGTGGAGCTTCATTTACCACAATCCTCTGAGGGAGAATGCTAATTCTGGTATGGCCTTTAGCAATCCTCTTCATTTCAAGCCTCACTCCATCCCACAAAAGCACGCTTCGTGATGCCGTTCCGCCGAGCCAGAGAATTTAAAAGGTAGAACTTCTCTTGTGAGAAGTTCTACCTTTTTGTTTTGGGCAAGATGGTGCAGTCAATCGCTAACTAGAACAGGTTTCCCTCGAACTGGCCGGGGCCGCTGTGGCTGATGCAAATATACCACTTGATTTGAAGGCGATTGGTAATCTTCATGTTCGCTGGGCTGGCATATTACCGCTGTAGTTGATCCCATTCCACTAGGCATAGACCATCGCATCCGCAAAAGCGCCGCCTGTGCCAATGGACATCAAAAGCCAAGCTGCTTGCGTTATACTCTTACCTCTGCTTTAATAAGAACAAAGACAAAGTCACATTTCACAAAATATGAAAATTTTTGTTTTATAATTGAATTGGCACTATTTCATATCGGAGCCAGTTTGCTTTTTGAAAACCCTAAGACGTGAATAAAACAAAAGGAGGATACAATAAAATTAAGTTGAACAAATCAGTGAGATTATTTCGAGAAAAATGCGATGACCGAACAGCAAATAAACTTTAAAACCAAAAGAGAACTGGATGAGGCAATATTACAAGATAAGGCAATAGGAACCCCTGACTTGCAGATTGGTCAAAAGTATGGGGTTAGTTTTAAGTACATTGAACGGCTTATTACCAAAACTCATGGGTTAAACGTTAGCGAACTAAAAGATACAAAGAAAATAAAAACCCTCCATCCAAAAGATTTTAAAGAGCAACAGACCACTGTTTGGAGCTTCAAACAAAGGGGAAATTGGGCAACTCATAGCGGCGAATATAGGGGCAATTGGTCCCCTTACATCCCAAGAAACATCATTCTCAAATATTCAAAACCTGGCGACATTGTTTTGGATTATTTTTGTGGCGGCGGCACAACGGCTATTGAATGCAAGCTACTAGGTAGGCGCTGTATTGCAATTGACATTAACGAAAAAGCAATCGAGTTGGCAAAAAGAAATACTGACTTTAGCCTGCAACCAGAGCAATTATCTCTTACGAATGAACAGAAAAACCTTTGTATTTACGAACCGACACTAAAGGTAGGTGATGCTAGAGATCTATTCTTCCTAGATGATGATTCTATAGATTTAATCTGCGCTCATCCGCCTTATGCAAACATCATTAACTATACAAATTCAAAAGATGGCGACTTGTCATTTCTTGATTTAGATCATTTCTTGAATGAAATGAGCAAGGTTGCAAAAGAAAGCTTTAGAGTACTGAAGCCCGGCAGACAATGTGCCATCTTGATAGGGGATATGCGAAAAGATAAACATGTAATCCCCCTGGGTTTCCAGCTCATAAACGTCTATCTAGACGCTGGTTTCAAATTAAGAGAATTGGTTATTAAGCGGCAGCATAATTGTAAAACCACAGGCTTTTGGTATGCAAACAGTGTCAAATACAACTTTCTCCTTCTTGCTCATGAGTACCTGCCAGTTTTTGAAAAGCCAGTGTCAGGACTTCCCGCAGACAAAGTGGAACCTAATGTCAATCGCCCTCTAGTTGCCCCCATCTTAAAAAACTTACCGGTAAATAGAAACGTGGAAAACCTTGAAACCACAACGGTATGGGAATTACCAGAAAAAAGCTTTGAGCAGGAGCTAAATAAAAACATTATCTATAGATATTCCGATGGAGAACGTTTTTCGGCTATATCATTTAATTTTCACCCAACGGGTGAATCGAATGATTCAGAAAACAGCAACCAAGAAAATAGACAGCTTCTTATCATTAAATCGCCATTTTTGGACAACAATCCTAGCCGTCTAACTATTGAATACTATTTAAAAGAAGTCGAACAAATAGTTAAGCATAACTTATCCAGCATAACCAAAGGTGGATTTGTGGTTATCCAGACTCAAGATTTGCGAATCGATGGATATATAGAGCCCCTTGCAAAAAGGATCGTGGATAAGCTAACCGATGATAATCTATGGCTCAAAGAAATAGTCGTCCTGAGTTACAAGGACGAATCTTTGAAACCCCAGTCACCTGATGGTTTTTTAAAAATAGCACATAAGTACCTGCTTATATATGAAGTCATGAAATCTAATTGAGACCAAATTAAAAAGTTCAAACTAGAATAACAATAGTAAGGTAGGGATGCATCTTTATGTCCGAACTCCTTAGCTTCCTTGAAAAACTTGCAATGCATTGTGGTATAGAATTCAATCTCGGGAAATTTGAAGGCCAAGACGAGTACGAATTGGCTGCAAAAATATTGAATGAGATTAACAAATTCTTTTACCAAAGAAAAGAAGCCCTGCCTTCTTCCTACATTTCTGAGTTTCACAAATATTGGCAGGAAAACCATGAAAACATCCTGGCTCCAAAAATCGACCCAAATGGCGAATGCTTAGAAGTAGCCAAAGTGCTCGAAAGTATCTACGCAAATAACACCATTAAGGTCCAACTAGATACCTTTGATTTGACAAAAGAAGAAATTGCAAATGTAAGATTTTTTACCGCTATTCAGGATTTTAACATCGATGTTCATGCGAAGACCAATCCGTTTGAGTTTTATAGAAGACATCCTGATTGTTTTAACCCTCGGAAGGTGAGGGATAATGATTTGTTAGTAGATGAGCTCCTTAATTTCCTTGGAGCGCAAGCCCAACGAGATAAACGAAAGCCATGGATGCTGAATTCGGCAAAGCTCTTAGAGGAAAAGTATGACTCTTCAGCATATAAAATTAACGAGTTTCACAACGGAGATGTAATCGAGATTGTTAAGGCGCTAACAGCTGAAGAACGATATGGATTTTCAGCCAAAAAAGCCCACATGTTTCTAAGAGATATGGCTGATTTAGGAGTATGGGAGTACAAGAAAAACATAGAGAAATTGGATGTCATGAGTGACAAGAATACCATGAGAGTGGCTTTGAGAACGGGCATTCTTCAATTCCGTATACCTTTATTAGCCAGTTACCTAGACATTTTCAGCTACCAGTATGCCATGGTGGACAGGCTGAGCCGCGAAGCTTGGAGAAGGGTTTGGGAAAAATGGGACGAAATCCCCAATAACCATAGGCCGCCAACACCAGCTTCAATGGATTACCTCATTTTTAGACTTGGGAAAATAGCATGTCGTCCCAATGAGCGTTCTTGCCCCCACGAAAAACAGATAAGCGAGAAGTTTCTAGAGAGCCTAATGCCGCAAGACCGATTGATTTTTAGAAACGACAGATATTGCATTTTTAGCGATATTTGTAAGCCTGAAAGGAAAAAATTAAATGCCCCCAAAAGCATCTCTATAGAAGGAAGAACAGGGTGGAAAAGCGGAAAGACAAATGAAGGCGGTGGCGGTGGGATTTCGTCTTAAAAATAAGCCCGCAACATTGCCAAACACGGCATAAAAAAACTCCTCCATATTGAAGTAAAACAGAGAATAGCCTAATGGACGTTAACCAATTCCCGACACCGAAAACTGAATTTTGAAGTGTAAAAAGTTAGAGTGATGCTTTTTGTCCACCTACAGAATATTTTCTGAGATCTTCCTTTGCTCCCAACCTGTGAATTAACAACTAGGCAAAGTTTTCGTACGGCAGTGATGCGGGAGGAAAGGGAAACCACCAAATGGGGTGGGGGTATTTAAGAGTTGCAGGGCGAAGTTGATTATGCTCTACAGATTGGTTGAATCGCCACAAAAAGCCCCCAGCTTGAATTGACGGTCCACAGGAAACAAGCAATCCCCGCTCGACAGCCATTCGTGCCATTCCCCTGTGAGATAGATGAAGCTGTGAATTGCCTCAAAGAGCTGAGAAACCTTTATTTTGGATTCCTCGCCGACGCTAAGAAACCTCGGAACCAGGCGAAAAGGGTGGGGTGCAGTCCAAAGGGACCTTGGAACCATGCGATGGGACCTTGGAACCATCCGATGGGACCAAGGAACCATTCGACGGTACCAAGGAACCATTCGATGGGACCAAGGAACCAAGCGATGGTTCCCAAGAACCATCCGATGGTTCCTAAGAACCAAGCGATGGTTCCAAGGTACCAAGCGATGGTACGCTCCAACCATTCGATGGTAGACTTCCACAATCCGATGGTAGAGGTCAACCATCCGATGGTAGACTTCCACAATCCGACGGTAGAGGTCCACCATTCGATGGGAGACTTCCACCATCCGATGGTAGAAGTCAACCATGCGATGGTAGACTTCCACCATGCGATGGGAGCCAATGGTTTGGGGCGCAGGCGTGGGAACCATTTGTGCGTATCAGCCTAGCTATACAAAATCTGCAGCGGCCGTCTATACGGGTGCAGGCGCCAATCATAAAAGATGCCCAATCCAAATCACTAGGGAGCCTCACTCCGCGTCTGCGGCTCTTCCTCGCCTGCCAGCCTAATCCCCGGCGGAAGCTTCCCAATCCACAATCTAGTTACTGCAGTGCCATCAATAACGCGCCCGCCAGAGGTCGTCCATGCGCGTATTATTAAAAACGTCTGCCTTGTGTCGCTGAGCGGCCAATTCGCATGAAAAATTACGGTGTTGCCCACCACATCAACGGCAACGCTCCTCGACCCATACCTTCGAAGCCGCCCATCTTTCAATACTAAGGCTGATGCTTGCCCTTTTTGCCAACTATAGTATGCAATCACCCTATCTCTGCTTTCAATCCCACCGCTGTTTATGGAAAAATGGAAGTTTATCTTGGAAGTTGGCGGCCTTCGGGTCTTAATCTTGACGGAAAACCTGTCATTATTCCGCAAAAGCCAGACTCCCGCGATATCGCCCCTTGACTTGAACCCGTTTGTAAACAAATCGCCAACCGGATCTTTGATGACTAATGCCGCAGGAACTTTTTGGTGGATTGGCCATGTTGTAAGTTTGACTACTCCAAACAGCTCGTTGCCCTTTGCGAACGATTGAAGCAGTCGGTCAATCGCGCCAAATTGCGTTCGATACATGCCTATTGCCTTCCGCTTGTCAATCATTTGTGCCACCGTAAGCGGCAGTGCGAACCACTCCGTTTGGTTCAGCTTGACAAGCGGGGCAGGGGGCTCAAGCATTACCCACGGCCTAAATCCGCGCGGGGCGGGCCAGAAACTGCGGTGGATTAGATACGTGTAGACAACGCATTTCTGAGCAAATAAATGCCCCTGCGATGCCAGCTCATCTAGTGCATACCTTGTGAATGCATATACCGACCAATGCCCCGAGTGAATGTCGTTTGGATGGGGAGCTATAACTATATCTGGCTTTTCGCGCATCAAAATTGCTTCGATGTCTTCCAACACCGATTGGCCACAGTAAATTGCCTTTGGTGTAAAGGAATTAGCGTATGGCGAACGAGTTTGCCTCGTTCGGGGCGAGCGCACTGGATTTGAGGGAAGCCAATTGCCGGGAAGCCACATGCGATATGTATTTCCATTTGGATATCCTAAGAATATGACATTTTTCGACGGCAAACCAAAATGACGAAGTGCGGTTAGTGTTTCACGCTGTCGCATATATCCCAAGCGAATAAACTTTTGGGGTGTCAGTTTGATAGTTTTTTCGAAAATAATTACGTCTATTTCTGGATACTCACCGTTTGTGGCAACAACTACTTTAACGTGCGCACCGGCTTGAATGGCTTGCTGGATGAGCCCGCCACAGCCGAGGGTTTCGTCATCGGGATGTGGAGCGAATATAACGATTTTTTCGCCTTGTTTGGGCGGCGGCATTTGCTTTAAAGGCGCTTGGGTGCGGAGGTTCAATCTATAAATTGAATTAGCCAAGATGAGGCGGCGACCTACCTCTATCAGAGCCGCCAACAGCAAGACACCGATTAAAAGCCAAATCCACCTTTTCCTAGTTTTCAGCGGTGGATTGGAAGTCTTTGAGCATGATGAGCCAGTCACCTTGGGTATCTCTTGTTTTTCCTTTAATTTCAAATCCAAGCTTTTCATAAACATGGATTGCGGCAAGGTTGTCGGGGCGAACTTCCAAGCGCACTTTATCGGCTCCAGCGCTTCGGAGACGCTCTAACGCAATTCGAAGCAGTTCGGTTCCAATTCCGCGGCTTTGGAAATCGGGATGGACTGCAATCGAAAGTATTCTCGCCTTGGCATTAAGCTCTTGCTTGCGGGTCTCGCGCCATATTGCTATCCAATTTCTGGCTGAGATTAGCAAAGGTCTTAATCCTATGCCATAGCGACCTGTAATCCAGCGCCAACCCATTTTTAGGAGGTAACCCTTCCAAACGAAGAGCCGCATCATGCGAGGGAAGTCCGCTGGCGCAAGTATATAGCCGACGACGCGGCCGTCTATCAGCGCCACGAAAAACGAATCGGGTTCTATCTCAAGGCAAATACCAAAAATATCGCGCAGTATATCTGCTTTTGGAATGAATCCGACATAATGGCGAACGCTTTCGGGAAAGGCATCAAGAAATATCTCCGGCACTTGCTGGATGTCGGAAGGAACTGCATTACGATAGGTAAGCTGTTCATCCATGAATTAACCTTTGGCGATACTTTCACTGCATTTGCATTATGAAGTATACCAGGTTATCTAAAGTAATCAAGAGGCTTCGACATCCAAAGTTATTCGCTGGTCCTCTCGGATTAGCTTTCTACATCCGCCTTCGTGGCTTTTTGACCAATCGGTGAGCGGCGCCGGCTCGAGGAGGCGGTCAAGTTGGCCAATGTCTTTTAATCTATTGTAAATGAGTTGCCATCCGCACTCGACGTCTGGCGAAACCTCGCATTTACCATCGCGGGAATACCCACAAGGCCCGCTGAGAAGGCCCTTGGAGCATCGTGTCAGCGGACATACTGCGCCATACAAGCCAACGATGCATTTTCCGCACGCAATGCACTTCTCAGTCCAAATGCCTTGCTCTTGGAGTATGCCGATGAACTTGGTATCCAAACCGGGGTAAACTGGCTTGGTTGGGAATCTCTCGGCTATGGCTTGAACTCCTGCGCCACACGCTAGCGAAAGCACTGCATCGCTGTTTTGAATCTCGTCTATAGCGTCCTCGATGAACTGATTCTCGCATTGGCGCTCGATAGTTGCCTCGATAATCTCTCGTTCGTCTTTGTCGAGGCGATATGCGATGCGAAGGGCAGAGGCAATCATGCCGACTTCCCGCTCACCGCCTGCAAGGCAGACGGTAACGCATGTGCCGCATCCTAATACAAGTATGCGCTTGTGCGGCGCCAGCATCTGCTTAATTTCCTGAATATGTTTGCGATGTCCAACTATCATAATAATCTCCGTTAGTTTTTGTTTTGAAGTTCAAAAACCTTATTTGTCGCTTAGAGCCAGGCGAAGGGGATTCGGGCCCAGCTTCTTGAGCCGCTCGGTCATCTCTTCGATTATTTCTGCAAAGGTATTGGCTTGCGCCGAAGAAAGGTTGAACATCTCAAGCCTTTCTGGTTCAATGCCTGCTTCCGCTAGAACCTCCTTTGCCAACCCGACTCTCTTCTTCGCCCGAAGATTTCCCTCTTGGAAATGACAGCCCCCCTCAAGGCAACCTGCAACTATAACGCCGTCAATGCCTTGTTCGAAAGCATGCATAATATATGCAATATCAACCTTGCCAGTACAAGGCAGTCGTATTATGCGCACGTTTGGCGGATATTGAAGTCTCAACGAACCTGCAAGGTCCGCGGCTGCATATGCACAATAGTGGCAACAAAGTGCCAAAATTCTCGGCTCGCCGCTATCCATCAATTGACTACCTCCAGGAGGGCTTTTACTGCCGCTAAGATTTGGGTGTCCGTGAAGTGTTGAAGCTGGATTGCCCTTGCTGGACACTCAGCCGCGCAACTTCCGCACCCCATGCACATCGCCGCTTGAATCTCTACGCGATTCTTGCCGTTGTTTGGGCTCACAGCAGGCGCGCCGTATGGACATATTCTCACGCAAGTAAGGCACGAAACGCACTTTCTAACATCTACAACGCTAACCTGTCCGCCGACTACCATAGTTGGCTTGCTTAGAATCGTTGCCGCTCTGCCGGCGGCAGCGAGTGCTTGCTGGATGTTCTCGGCAGTGGTCTTTGGAGAATGAGCGCTACCCGCCAAGAAAATGCCTTCAGAAGCAAAGTCCACGGGCCTAAGCTTCACGTGGGCTTCGTGGAAAAAGCCGTCCTCATTTAACGGTACCTTTGCCAGCTCCGAGATTTCCTTGTTGTCAACCGCTGGGGAAATTCCCACAGAAAGCACCAGAAGATCAACTTCTTGGTTTACTTGGATTCCAAGTTCTGGTTCGGTAAAACTTAGGACCACTGGTTTTCCGTCTGAAACCGAGACCTGGGGTGCGTTCTCGGGTTCATACTTTACAAAAACAACGCCAAGTTCCCGTGCTTTTTGGTAAAGGAGCTCGTTAGTACCATATGTTCGCATATCTCGATATAAAACAACTATTGAAGCGCTTGGATATTTTTCCTTAAGAAGGATTGCATTCTTAACCGCTTCGGTACAGCAAAAACGACTGCAGAAAGGTCTCTCCTCGTTGCGAGAACCGACGCACTGAATCATCGCGATGGATGGATTCTCCGGCAGGTTGAGCGCATTTTCATACAGTGCCATCTGAAGTTCACGCTGTGTTATTATGCGCGAATCTTCACCATAGCAGTACTCCTTTGGCACATACTCGATTCCGCCAGTAGCGATTATGAGCACGCCATGGCTAACCTTCTTCACGCCAGATGGGGTATTTAGCTCACTCGTGAAGTTTCCAATATGCCCCTCCAGCTTCGCTAGGCGACTTTCCGTGTAAACTGAGATAAGCGGATGGCTCGTTACCGCCGAAACCAGCTTTTCAAGTAGTTCACGATTGTTAGAAAATTTAAGCCTTCCGCCCAGCTCTGCACATTTTTCGACAAGGTGCACTTGGAAGCCTTGCTTCGCAAGTGAAAGCGCAGTAGTCATTCCGCTAGGACCGCCGCCGAGAACGAGGGCAGACTGAACAACCGGCAGTTCTTCGGTAAGGAGTGGGCGAAGTCTGGAGGCGCGGCCCACTGCCATGCGAAGCAGGTCAATCGCTTTTTCTGTCGCCGCGGTTGGATTATTCGAATGCACCCATGAGCATTGGTCTCGGATGTTCGCCATATCAACAAGGAACGGATTCAGCCCACATTCTCGAACGGTTTCGCGGAAAAGCGCCTCGTGTGTTCTCG
>JARYMF010000019.1 GCA_029907255.1 Armatimonadota bacterium | reverse complement strand
AATAAGAGCAATACATTAGCGGTGTGGATTACGAGGTTTGTAAAGTGATGTCCCGCTGGATTCAACCCATAAACTTGGCAGTCGAGCATATGCGATATCCAGGTCAGGGGGTGCCAATTACCTGCTCGTATTGAAGTGAATGCCCACTTTATTCCCTTAAATGTAAGACCAGCCTGTACATTGGGGTTATCCGTTATATATATCTCATCATCGTAGTTTAGAAACCCACAGCGAAGAACAGGCAAAAAGACAATGATGGTAACCGTCAACAGGATAACGCCAACAATACAAACCAGCCTTTGCTTTTCTCGATTACCTAAAGCACCGCGAACCATGATGGATAAGAAAGCGCTCATCTTTTTAGTTTACGAGCTACCTCGGCAATGAATTGAGGATTCGGATTGCCGCCGCAGTTCCTGCTCAAAGTTATTTGGTCCCATGCACCCTGGTAGTCGCCCTTGATATAAAGCGCAACTGCCAGGTTGTTATGAATCTCAGCATCGCCGGGTTTAAGCTCCGAAGCCTTGCGCAAATGTTCAATAGCCTCATCAAGCCTGCCGATATTTCCAAGAGACATTCCCAAACCCATCTGGACGTCTGGGTCATTTGGATTTATGCGAACCGCCTTCGAGAAATACATCACGGCTTCTTCCATCTCCCCTAGGCGCACAAGGGTCTTTCCTAAAGCTTTATATGCGTCCAGATAATCAGGAAGAATCATAACAGCCTTCCTAAAATGTTCTGCGGCCTCAACTTCCCTGCCTTGTGCCTCCAGCACAACACCAAGATTGTAGTGTGCCTTTGCATAGTTGGGCGTGATTTTGATAGCTTCTGTAAGATGGGCGGCAGCTTCATCTAGCTTGCCCTGGCCAGCCAATGAAACACCAAGATTGTTGTGTGCTTTATCGTAATCAGGCTTGATTTCTAAAGCTTTTCTAAATAGCTGAATAGCTTTTTCAAGCTCGTCTTGTTCGGCATATTCAAGACCAAGATTGTAGTAGGCTGCCGAACTTTGTGGGTTAACTTCAACCGCATGCTGAAAAAGCAGTGAGGTATTAGCCCAGTACCGACTTTGAAAAATTGTAAGCGTGCCGAGAACCACAAGCAGGATAATCGAGCAAGCTTTTACATTTCTCGTTGGTCGAATGCTTGCAAACCATGCAAGCGCAAGTGCTGGCCCAAGCATTGAGAAATACACATATCGGTCGGCAACTGTCGAATAGGTTTGGAAGGCAAAAGGAATGACCCCAGACACAGGGAGAATACCGATGACAAACACTGCCGCCGACGACCACAATCTTCGTTCTTTCAAACGCCATATTAAAATCCCCAAACCAACAGGAACAATCCATGCAACGTAAGCCCACCAATGTTCCAATACAACCTCTGGCCTTCGCCCATAATCTACGCCTAAAGAAATGGGAACAACAAGCTTGTAAAGATAAAACGAAAGCGCATCCCCCACAATAAACGGCCGCTTCCAAATTGGAGTGATATAAGCAGTATGGTCGCTCCCTTGTATGATGCTGGTCATTATTGTCCAAGGAACAGCAATCACAACTAAGGGCAGCAAATCACGGAAAGTTTGCCTTAAAGAACGCCCCATTTCCCACCAAGCGAACACCAACACCACGAACGGCACAATTACAGCGCTTGGCTTAGTGAGAAGAGCAAGGATATAAAACAACACCGCTAGTGCATAATGAACAAATGCTTTTCTTCCAAGCCCAGGCTCGCCTGAAATCTTTACATAAATAAGATATTGCCATACCGCTGCCAGTGAAAGAAGGCCACATAGCACATCTTTCATCCCGGTGACCCACGCAACGGATTCGACTTGCATTGGATGAAGAGCAAAGAAAAGCGCTCCAAGTACCGCCGCTAACTCTGCATGCTGAAAATTTGAACCTTCGGCTCCCTTGGGCTGCATTTCTTTTTGAATTTTTACACCTTTCCTTGAAGCAGGAGAGCGACCGATGTTAGAACTTGCCGAAGCCAAAAGCATTTTCAGCAAAATAAAAACAACTAGAACGCTAAGAACATGCAGAAGGAGATTAAAAGCATGGAATACGTGGGGATTGAATGCTTCCGCTCCACTCCTTCCAGGAACATAGGCAACGAGTGCCTGAAGTGCCCATATGGTGTACGTCAGGGGGATATACAAATGCTCGAATGGCTTCTGCCAAAAGTCAAGTATATTTTGAAATGTTACTGGCTTAAAATTTGGATTATCGTATATGTTAACGTTGTCATCCCAGGTAACAAACTTGTAGGTGACAACTGGAGAAAAGACAGCAATCGTAACCAAAGCTACCAATAGCCATGTTGGAAAACACCTTGGCTTCGTCTTCTTAGCCTTACGCATAGCGGACAATCCCCTTGCCTGTGTGAAACATATTTACTCCTCATTCAGCTGGCCAAGGATTAGCCATCCGTTGTGACAACGCCTGCACAAATGCAGGATTTACAGCATAACCATACCGCGTGCTTAGATGAACTTCTCGCCATGCTTCCGCATATTGCCCCTTCATTGCAAGAACAACTGCAATATTATAGTGCGCCTGGCCAAGACTGGGCTGTATGCGTATTGCCTCTTCATAATGTTCCAATGCTTCATCAATTTTCCCCTGGGAAGCATAAGCAAGTCCAAGGTTATTGTGAATATCTGCAGACTTAGGGTTCAAAGCCAGCGCCTTTTGATACACTTCAATCGCCTTATCAAATTTGCCTAGCATTGCAAAAGCAACACCGAGATTTAGAATAGTCCGCACATCTCTCGGATTGAGTTTTAAAGACTTCTCATATTCTGAAATTGCCCTATTAAAATCGCCCAGCTTTGCCAAAGCTAGACCCATATTCGTATGAGCAGCCGCATAGTCCGGATTGATTCTCAAAGCCTCTTTGAATTGCTCAATTGCTTCTCTCAGTTTGCCCTGCCCTACCAAAGCTGTCCCATAATTACTCCTAAACACTGCCGAACGAGGTTCACTTTTTAGTGCTTCCTTAAAATGTGATACTGCTTCATCGAAGCGCTTCATGTCTACAAGCGCAAGGCCAATATTATTGTGCGCCAAAGGAAAATCCGGCTTAATCTCGAGTGCTCGTCTATAATGTCGAATTGCCGAACTAATCTCGCCTTTATCAGCCAGTGCCAAGCCAAGATTATTATGCGCTAGCGCATTGTTTGACGTGCTAGCCAGGGTATGGGTAAATAGAGAAACGCTGTCCCTCCAATAACCAACCTGAATATAAGCGCACGTTATAAAAGAAAAAACAACCAAGCCTGCCGCAAATGGCAAAATTGAGGAAAGCCGAAATGAAATTAATGTCGAATCCCTTTTCTTCTTTTCGTCAGCTTCTCTGTTAACCACTGTGCATTTAACAAGGTCAGGGATTCCCCATGCAATCATCACAAAAAGCCCTATTAGCGGAATATATGTGTATCGGTCAGCCATCGCTTGTGCCCCAACCTGCACAATGCCTATTACGGGAACAAGCGTGCCAAGATACCAAAACCACCCAGTTGCTAAATATGGCTTGCCCCGCGATGCAATGATTACAATTGAAGTCACAGCTGCTAAAAATATACTAGCCCCTATGACCTGCCATGTTGGCAACATAGTGACCGGATGCGGATAGAAGACAGCCAGCTTCTGCGGCCAAATCATTTTACCGATATAGGCGACATATGCAACTAATGCATTCTCAATCCTTATGCCAAGTGGAAATTGCTCCGTTGAGGTCACAGCCCCGCCTTTTTGCTGAACGATGTATGTTACCGTACACGCTAGAGCGGAGAAGACAAACAACGGCAACTTTTCTGAAACTAGGGTTTTAATTTTACTCGTGGTTGAAGCAACTAACGAGCAATGACAAAGGCGAGTGCGACCGAGCGGCCAAAAATCAAGAAGAAGAAACACAAAGGGCAAAGTAACAAGCATAGGCTTGGCAAGGAGTCCCATAGCAAAAAATACTACAACCCAGAGGTAGGTTACAAATTTAGGGCATTGGACATATCGAATGTATGCCAACAGCGCCAACATACCAAAAACAGCTGCAAGAACGTCCTTGCGTTCAGCAACCCACACTACTGATTCTACATGAAGAGGATGGATACCAAAAAGCAACGCCACAAAAGCGCTTCTCCAAATAAAACCCGTCATTCGCGCAAAAGCTAGAAACAGGAGAATGGTAGCAATAGTGTGGAGAACGATGCTAGTGAAATGGTGCCCACCAGCTTTCAGTCCAAACAATTGGACGTCAAACATATGAGAAATCCAAGTTAGAGGATGCCAGTTAGCCGCATGAGTACTCGTAAATGCCCAGGCGACTCCGCGCCAAGTCAATCCCGCCAAAACCATGCCATTCTCGGTAACATAACGGTTGTCATCATAGTTGATAAAATTATGACCAACCGCGCGACCGAACACAATAATTATGGCAGTGGCAAGAAACAAGCAAATCCAAAGCTTAGATTGGCTAACCAAGAACTTTTCTTTCATTCGCAAAGAAATCGCTGTGAACTTAAGTAGCGCTGTTACTGAATGCAGAAATTATCCCAAAGCCAAGTATACTGCCCTTTGAGTCTAAGTGCAATAAGGATGGGAATTTGGAGATGACGGCTGATTAAAAGCACCTCTATTTCGGTTCGCGCATTTTTGCAGAGAGGCCACGGATAATTGCAGGATGAACAGGGATTCCGCGTTTCTTGCATTGCTGTACTTGGCGCCAAGCTTCAAGATAATTGCCTGAGTATAAGAGCGCCGCTGCAAGATTATTCTGCGCCTGTTGGTTCTGTGGGTTAGCCTCGACTGCCCGACGGTATTCGTCTATTGCTCCTTCGTAGTCATGGCGGCTGAAAAGCATATTCCCCAAATTATTGTGAGCTGCCGAATGATTAGGGTTTAAGCGAATTGTCTCACGATATTCCGCTTCTGCTTCGGCATCGCGTCCCATTGACTTGAGAACCAATCCCAGGTGGAAATGTCCGTCAGCAAAATTAGGCTGAAGTCTCAGAGATTGTCGAAACTCCGCTTCTGCGGCGGCAAGATTGCCCATTGCTGCGTGCAATCTACCTCTTAGCCAATGTGCAACCGGGTCATCCGGAGCTAGTCGAAGCAGTTCTTCGCAATGATAGACAGCCTCGTCAAACCTTTTGGCGTCTGCGAGCATCATCGCCAAGTTCCCATGGGCATCTGGGCTGTTTGGCTTGAGTTCTACCGCTTTTTGCAGGCACTCTATCGCTTCCTTGAGACGCCCTTGTTTCTCCAGTGCGACTCCGAGATTGTTGTACACCTTATCGCTCAGTGGGTTTATCTCCAAAGCCCTGTAGTAATGCCTGATGGCATCGTTGACGTTGCCACTAACTTCGAGTGCGATACCCAGATTGAGATGACCGGCGAAGTTATTTCTCGTTACAGCAAGAGTATGCGTAAAGAGAGTCTTAGAATTTTTCCAATATCCCACTTGAAACCAAGTGCATATACTTAAAGCAGTGATAGAAATACACGAAACCAGCGGAAGAACAGAGGAAAAAGATGATAAATAAGAGTCAACGCCTACCCGTTCACCCCCTTTTTCATTTCCTCGCCCAAGCGCAATTAGGTCTGGCAATCCCCACGCAACTACTATAAACAAGCCAATCAGCGGAACATAGGTAAAACGATCCGCCATTCCAAATGAACCAACTTGAATAATCCCTATTACAGGTATTAAAGTAATTACATACCAAAGCCATCCAACTACAAAATACGGGCGCTTTGCAGCAAGGCGAAAAGCCATCACCGTGATACCCATTAGCACTAGCGCCGATACAATAGCTTGCCAAATTGGAAGCTCATGACCTGGGTGTGGATAAAAGGCTGCTAATCCCCTAGGCCAAAACATCTTCAGAATATACTTCGCATAAGATAAGAAAGCATTTCCAATGCGGCTCCAAAGTGGCACATCGGCCAAGGTGCTCATGGCTCCACCTTTTCTTTGGGCAATAATGCTTATGACTCCAAATGCAATCGAGAGCACTAAAAGGGGTAGTTTCTCAAGTACGAGATTCCTAATTTTCCTATCGAAAAAGCTTTGCAAAGAATGCCAGGCAAGGTTTGTGCGGCGTAGGGGCCAATAATCGAAAAGGAGCAAGACAATTGGAAGCGTCATTAGCATTGATTTTGCTGTTAATCCGAAAAAGAAAAGCACCAGCACCAATAGATATCGCTTCACGCCTGGTTTCTCGACATAGAAAAGGTAAGCCCACATAGTAAGAATCCAGAAAAGCGTGCTGAGCACATCTTTTCTTTCCGAAATCCAGGCAACAGATTCGACATGTAGCGGATGTATTCCAAATAACGCCGCCACAAAGGCACTTTTCCAAATCGAGCGCGTAAATCTATCCATTACTATAAAAAGCAGGAAAACATTGGCGAGATGCAACAACAAGTTCACTAAATGGAAACCAAAAGGCCCGGGCCCAAAGATTTGTCTATCTATCAGGTAAGAAAGCCACACTAGAGGATGCCAAAAGCATTGATATAAAGTTGTAAGAGCCCACTTGATGCTTTGCCACTTTAACCCCAATTGGACGTGGTGGTTGTCGGTCACAAAGTAATCGTCATCATAATTGAGGAAGTCGCTAGTAAGTACTTGCCAAAAAACTGCAAAGGTAATTAGAACTAGCGCAGTTCCAATTAAATAGGGTAAGCGTTTGTCAAAAGATTTTTCCATGGCAGCAATTCATAAATTAAGGCTCGGGCATTTTTGAAGAGAGTGCCTTAATAAACTCTGGATGTGGCGTCATGCCATACTTCCGGCAAAGCTTAACTTCTTCCCAAGCGGCTGCATATTGACCTTTAAAGAAGTATGCAACTGCTAGATTATTATGAACTGGTGGGAAATCCGGCTTGAGCTTAATTACTTCAATATAATGGGCAATCCCCTCATCAATCCTCTGCATATCCACCAAAACAGCGCCCAGGTCGAGATGTGCCTCCGCATTAGTAGGGTTAAGGCGCACAACTTCTTCAAGATGTGGAAGTGCATCTTGCAGCCGTCCTCTCTCAATCAGCAAACGCGCTAGGTTGTAATGGGCGAGCTCAAGCTTGGGATCAAGGCGAACGGCTTCGGTCAGCTCTCGAATTGCATCATCCGGTCTTCCAACAAGAATTAACAAACGACCGAAATTTAGATGGGATGTCGCCGAACTCGGGTCAGCTTTTACTGCTTCCTCATATTTGTGCATTGCCTCAATCATTTGACCTTTTTGCTCGAGTATTCCCGCAATATTATTCAGCGCTGGTGCAAACCCAGGTCTTACCTTAAGTGCCGCTTGATATTCGCGCAAAGCCTCCTCTGTTTTGCCTTGTTCAGATAGAATGTTGCCAATATTTACGTGGGCCTCTGCATATCGCGGATTATCCCTCAAAGCAGCTCGGAAGTGCTTTATTGCTTCATCATGCCTTCCTGCCTCCATAAGGAAGAAACCCAAGTTGTTCTCCATTAAGTAATTGCCGCCAGTAATCTCAACCGCACGCCCAAATAGTGTGAAATTATCTTTCCAGTAGGATAATTGCCGCCATGTACACACCATAAGAGATAAAATAATGATGCAAGCACAGACTGGTAAAACTTGAGAATGGGTAATGGTTGATGCCTCGCCAGAAGCAATGACTCCTGCTTGGCATTCATTATCCGCGCATCTTTGTCCTTTCATCCCATATCTCTTTCCCAAGTACTCAACCAAATCCGGCACTCCCCAGGCGATTATTATGAAGAGACCTATCAGCGTAATATACGTATATCTATCAGCCATCGCTTGCATACCGACCTGGACTAAACCGAGAACAGGAACTAGCGTGCCAAGATACCAAAACCAACCCACCAAAAGATAGCGGCGGTTTGGGGCAGCTTTGATAACAAAAGCAGTAATTATGACAAGAAACAAAGTCGCTGCTACTACCTTCCAAATTTGGAGATTTAGCCCAGGATGTGGATAGAATATACTCAACTTATATGGAACTATCATCTTAGCAATGTAACCAACGTATGCTAACATTGCATTGCCAATTCGAGCAGAAAACGGAAATTGTTCCAAAGAACCAACAGCGCCACCGTGCTGTTGAGCAATATACGTGATGATGCAAGAAAATAAGGACAAGCCAAACAGAGGAATCTTCTCCAACAACAACCTTTTGCTTTTGCTTCTACCCAAAGAGTCTTTCAGCAACGAATAATAAGTGAAGTCAATTCTTCCAAGAGGCCAATAGTCTAGAAGAAGCAAGACGAATGGTAAAGTCACCAACATCGGCTTTGAAAGCAACCCTAACAAAAAGAAACCTACTACAAAGGCATATTTTTTTCTATCTGGCGCATTAACATATTGATTGTATGCCCAAATGGTAAGTAGCATAAAAAATGTGCTGAGCATGTCCTTTCGTTCCGCTACCCATGCCACCGATTCCACATGAAGCGGGTGTACGGCGAACAATGCTGCAACAAACGCACTACGCCACATTGATGCCGTTAACTGCATTAGCACAAAGAAAAGTAGAAAAACATTTGCCGCATGAAAGAACAGATTGATTAAATGGTGCAAGCCAGCTCTCTGCCCAAATAGTGTGCAGTCAAGCATGTGCGAAAGCCAAGTCAAAGGATGCCAGTTGAAGGCATACATCGAGGTAAAAGCCCATCCGATATCTTTAAAAGAAAGACCATCTCGGACTTGAGGATTGTCCTGAATATATTGCTTATCGTCATAGACAAACTGATAACCTAATACCCGGCTAAAAAGCGCAAGGGTTATAAGCACCAGAACTAAAGCGACCAGATATTCCCGCCGCATGCCAAGAGTTTTCTCCATATGCAGGGCTATCCTCCTGAAGACATAGATGAGAAAAGGAACACCGCTTCGGCAAAGTTATTTCAAGAGAAGAGGAGTCGCCGAACGGGTGGGTTGGTATTTTAAAGTATAGTGTAGGAATATCTGCTAGTCAACGTTTATTTAGGGGATAGCCAAATTGCATAGCAAGCATGCTTCCGAAACGCAAAAGTACCGGTTGTGCAAGAAAAGTTTAACAATCTGAGAATAAACTACTTCTTATGCTTTCCCTTGCTAGTCTTCTTATGCTTGGCCGGCTTGTTTTTTGGTGCAGGATCCTTCAGCTCTTCGTCAATTACAGAGCCACCCTTTTTGCCGGTCTGCTGACGCTTCTTCGCCATCTTTAAATTTCCTCCAGGAGTGTTGCTAATCCGCCTATACCCTACGCATGAGCGAATGAAACATGAAGCCACAATAAAACTTTCAAGTTTATTCCGTCTTTCAAAGATTTGTGAGAATCCTGAGGATTTCTCCAACGCTCCAAGCCTGAGCTATGCATCCGCCAGGGTTATGTGGAGGATCGCCATCAAAAAGTTCGCTAATGCTTCCAATACCCGCCTCACTGAGATGTTCCTTAAATGGTTGGAGAAGTTCCCTTACTCGGTTGCGATTCCGATATACGCGATAATGAGCGTCAGCAAACTGACCGAGAAGCCAAGGCCAGACAGTTCCTTGATGGTAAGCACTATCCCGCTCAAAAGGGCCGCCCGAATAAGCTCCACAATATTTTGGGTCTCTAGGAGATAAGGTACGTAGACCATATGGCGTGAGCAGTTCTCGCTCTACAACATCCACTACCAACTTCTGCTGATATGGATTTAGCGGCGAAAAAGGTAACGATACAGCCATGATTTGATTTGGTCTAAGTGAATCATCCGGTCTGCCCGAGCAATCAATCACGTCGTATAGATAATCTCCTTCACACCAGAATTTACTCTGGAAGCTTGAGGCGCACTTAGAAGCAAGTGATTCATATTCTTGAGCAGACTCTCCAACATATCCAGCCCAGCATGCCATCAGACAAAGCGCATTGTACCAAAGGGCATTGATCTCCACAGGTTTTCCAATACGCGGCGTGACAGGTTTGCCGTTCACGCGTGCATCCATCCATGTAACTTGACTTTGTCTTTCACCTGCGAAAAGAAGGCAATCGTCAGGGTCCATCCTAATACCAAACTTA
This sequence comes from Armatimonadota bacterium, assembly GCA_029907255.1. Lineage (NCBI taxonomy): Bacteria > Bacillati > Armatimonadota > Armatimonadota bacterium. Next base: position 24,340 of record JARYMF010000019.1, on the reverse strand, counting down.
GTCCCTTTAATGTGATTTTCGATTATCTGTTTTAAGGATGGGAACAAATAGTGAACAATCTCCATTTCGCCTGAGGCGACTGTATAGCGGTAGATTGCTTGAAAAAACCATAGAGTTGCATCAGCGGCGTTGTACTCAGCTTCACCCTCATCGGAAAATCTATTTGGAAGCATACCTTGATTAAGATAGTTTGCGCAGTCGAGCAAAATTTGCCTAGCAACGTCCAATCGCTTTGTTGAGAGAAGAAGCCCAGGCAGACTTATCATGGTGTCGCGGCCCCAATCGGTAAACCAATGGTAGCCAGCAATAATTGCATGCCTCTGACAATTCCTATTTGCGGATGGAAGCTTTGCTATAAATTGGTCAGCAGCTAGAATCAAATACCGTCGGAAATTACTCCTCTCGCCGCGAACCAAACACCGCCTTCGTTGCATTTCACGCTCAAATGCACCTTCAACAATTGGAAGGTTCTCTTCACACGTTGCCGCTAAAATAACTTGTTCACCTGGGGGAAGCCCTATTGTAAACAAGCCCGGCGTATAAAGGTCTTCCAAACAATCAAAACCGCGCGCACGCTCAAGCCTGTAAAGGTAATCCCAGTACCAATCCTCTTGATGTTTGAATTCCGCGCATTCACAAATCAACTTGAGCTTGTAAGGTGCTCGTGCCGACAAAACAGTAAGAACCCCATTTTCCCACCTTGAGTAATAGCTTGCTTTGCCTCTTTGGCATTCGTGGTATCCCCTAAACGCACAGAAAGGTTTAATCCTAAGTATAATCGGCTTTGGAGACTCAAGCAGTTCATAAAGTATGTAGACGGTATTCTGCCCATGCTCCATCCATATCCGCTTGCGAAGAACTAATCCTCCGGCACAATATTCGGCGGTGGGGATACCTAACTCAAGGCTAAAACCTTCAAGGAGCTTGTGTCCCTGAGGATAGATTGTTCCATCGCGGTATTCATTACAGCCAAGCATGTAAAATTGGCCATCAATTTCAATTTCTTCGTCAACTTTTGAGAAGAGCATTTGCCTGCCAAGTGGCGGTGGGAACGAGGCTAAGAGGAGACCGTGATATCGTCGAGTATTTGCCCAAGCTACTGTTGATGAAGCATAGCCGCCAATGCCATTTGTAACAAGCCATTCACGTGAGAAAGCAGAATCAACATCACGGAGAATGGATTTTGGTATACGAATCAACCTTCACTCCAGTAGGATTATTTCAATATATTCCAATTATCGGCGAGTGCTCAACATGCATAGAGGCAGGCATTACTCTACCACTTGCCGAATTGCAAAAAGATTTTCCTCCGGCGTCTCTGTAGGGATAGCGCACCCTGGTGTGAGGATAAAACCAACGGCACCTGCTTCTGCAACCGCACTTCGGCATTCGTCCATTACTTCGTCCGCTGTCTTGCCTAATATTTCCAATTCGTTTATTCCGCCGGCAATACAGCCTTGGTGGATTCCCCTTGCCTGCCTAAGACTAGGATATGTTGTTTGACTGCTCCAGTTAAGCACATGATTTGGAAGAGTATGAAGCAAATCAAACATAATATCAGTGCCGTGAATATGGAGAACGTTGAAAGTGCCTTTCTCCATCACTGTTTCAAGGATATAGCGGTCAAATGGCAAGAAAACCTCATGATACTCATCTTCTGACATCGTCGTAGTCTGCGCACCATCTAAAGCGTAAAATATCCCATCGCCGCCTTCCTCGATCCATGCAAGCGAATAGTCAGCAAGCGAAACTGCAATTGCTTCCAATGCATGGCGCACTACCGACGGGTTCGCGCGGTAATGCTCCAAGAACCGCTTGCCGCACAGCTTGTTTGCGGCAGCATAGGGGTTAAATATCGTATCAATAATTGGCATATCTACAACAAGTCCGCGACGGATTAATCTCAATGCCTCAAGCTGCTGTGCAAAATTTCCCTCTCTCGGAGGTAAAGGTTTGATCTTTGCCCAATCCTTTGGATTCTCTATCAAGGTCATGCCGGCAGGCAAATCAAGCTTTAGGTCATGCATTACTTTAAGGAAGTCAGGGTCGTATTTCCGTGCGAATGCCAGTTCGGCTTCTGCGAGAGGAGCACCAGAGGGATGTTCCAGGTGAAAATGGTACCAAAAGCTTACGGGCACGCGGTCGCTCTCACGTCCCTCTACTGCAGCCATTACCCTCTCGCGCTTGCTCTCCCTCATTTCAACCTCCCATACTAAACATTTGCTTTCATTGGCATACTTGTTGGTAATTCTTAAGGCTAAGTTTTGCCAAAATTCACAGGTCGAAATTACAATCAGTTGGTTACCCAAACTCCCTCAAAAACTACCCTGGCGGGGCCAGTAATATATATATCCTTTTGGTCTAGCCATTCGACATATAAAGTACCACCAGGTGATATAACATTTGCACTTTTGCCGACGGCTCCATGAACATTAGCAGCGACAAGCGCCGAGCATGCGCCTGTGCCACACCCCAAAGTCGCACCGACGCCACGCTCCCAAGTTCTTATTCTCAGCTCGCCTGCTTTATTTACAGACCACCATGTAACATTCACTCTTTTTGGAAAAATTGGGTGCGATTCGATTGCACGGCTGACAGCCGGCAATTCTTTCCAGAAAAAATCCAGCGGTGCCTGAATTACCGCATGCGGCGTTCCAATAGAAACACAGGTCACCAAATACACCTTTCCGCCTATCTCAAGCGGAAAATCTATCACTTCATTGATATCGGCATTCATAGGAATATCGGCAGCTCGAAGTGAAGGCTTTCCCATATTCACCTTAACATCGCCTGAGTTGTCCTCGCATTTGATTATCTCCGCTGTGCTAATTCCGCTCATGGTCTCAAACGTTAGCTTGTTTTTACCACTTATGCCGTTCGAGTATACATAAACAGCTGAACACCTGAGGCCGTTGCCACACATATCCTCTGTGCCGTCAGGGTTGAACATTCGGAAGCCAAAATCCGCCTTTGCTGAGGGCACAAGCACGAGCAAGCCATCTGCACCGACACCAAAATGCGCTTGGCACATTTGGACTGCAAGCATCGACCAGTCGAGTTCCAACTTATTAAGCGCATTTATGAGCACAAAATGGTTGCCAATAGCCTCGACTTTTGCAAACGGAATTTCAATCAATTAGGTTTGCCCTCCTCGAACCAACTCTTGCTGGGCGGTTACTTTTATTCCAAAAACACCATACTTTCCGGCTAGTAAAACCTTCTTTATACATAGATTCCAACTTTAATCACATGTCGTCTAAAACTACCACCTCTAATATAGCAAAATAAATCATGATATCAGGACTTGCTATTTACTATTTCCTCAAAGCGAAGGGTTGTCAACTCGACTATTCGGTCAAACCATTTCATTTCAGGGTCAACTAGCATGAGCCACCAAGCTGATGGCCGATGGTTCGTATAGCTTAAGCCTTGCGAAGTAAGTATTGCATTGCGCACCAATCTAAGCTTTGCTAGCTCGGCTTCTAACTCGATGGATTTCAGCTTCTCTCTATTTTCGTTTACTTCTTTGCTTTTTTCTAAAGACCTCACCATCTGCTTTAGGTCGAGATGCTTATCACGTGCCTTGACACCTTCTTTGTGCAAACGGTCAATCTCCATATCCAACTGGGCCCGCTTTTGCTGCTCCAAGCGAAGAGAAGATTTAAGTTGTTCAACTTCCTCACCATCAGTAATCCCCTGCAAATCAAGCTCAATGAGTCTATCCTGCAGAGGCTTGATTGCACTGCGAAAATGCTCACCCTTCTTAACTTCAAGCCGCTGAGCCTCCTGTTTTAACTGGTGGCTGAGGTCTCGGAGTCGAACGGATTCTTTTTTTAGCGGTTCCGTGTTTTGCGAGAGTTCCCTTAGGGCAGAATATGCTTTGCGGTATTCTATAAGCTTCTTATCCCACGGCTCTCCTATATGCTCAGCAAGAAAATTAAGCAAGCCCTCAGTAGTATTAATTATCTCAATTTGCCGAATGAGATTTTTCTGAGCAAGTACTACATCACGCCAAGATTTTGCGAAGTCCTCCGAGCTAATTTCCTCACACCCAAAGGCTGCCGCTAGATGTTCTGGCAATCTAAATGTAACTTTGGAAACTCCAACAGCATCCCACGCACTATAGTCCAACCGCAAAATAGGATGGAATGGCAAACTGACACCACGCTCTTTCATAAGGCTGGCCATCTTCTCACACCGCCAAACATAGGCTGAGGCTTCCTCATTCAAAACAAAGATGAACTCACTTGCAATCATTAAGACAAGAGTAACTGCCTTGCCAATTAGTGCATTGTTTGGCCCAAGGTTTTCCTCCACAAGCTTAGAAAGCTTTTCTAGAGTAAGCTGGGAACCTTCGTAAGCTAAGTGTATTGGTTCAGGAGTATCAATTACGACTTCGCCATCCCGCAGACATACCGTGCCACGCCCCACACGTGGAATCACAAGGTCGAAGGGTATAGCACCTTCGGGAAATTTATCCAGCGTGTAGATATCCGAACCCTCGATAGCCAAGTCATAAGCTTCTTGGCATGCACTTCGGGTTCGAGGGTCCAAAAACATTCGCACCAGATTAAATCTGGGAAGTCCCGAAGTCTCGCTGTTAAACCTAAAAAGCTCTGTAGATGCTGTGGTTTCAAGATTTTTGGGCGGCTTTCGTAAAAGCCTTTCATAAAACAACGGCAGAAAGTCACGATACATGTCCGTGATTGAAGCATCGGGGTGGGATTTAGCATAATCCCGCACATCTGCAATTAACTTTTCCGCCACAGCACTAGCCCTTGAAGCATATTCAGCCGAAAGATGGTCTAAACTACCATTGACTCCCCACTGTAGCAAATCAATTAATGGGTCAAGTACCTGTTGCAAAGGAATACAACATGCAATCTCATCGGAGCTTCCAACATATGCAAGCCCACGCCATCCCCAAGCTTCAGTTATTTCATCAAGAAACGCCTGACGCCCTCCAGGATTATTACGAACAGCTATTTCGATTTGCACGCCATGCTGGGTGAGGAGTTCGCGCGTGGGAATTGTCTCGCTGCCAAAAAGTCTGGAAATCTCGCCTGTAGCAACCCACAGGTCCCGCGTACTCCCGTCGTTATGCGGAAGGATCATCCAACCATTCGAAAGTGGCGCAGTCGGTGGAACTTTAGAAAAATAATCCGCATCATGAATTCCCACAAGCATTTTTACGTCGGGGCAATACTGGTCCAGAAGGCTTCGAAGAACCGCCTTCATTGGCTCATCCCAATAAACAGTCTGCCCTAACGCTACTAGCGTAATGCCTGGAAATTCCGAACACAAGCGCTTGAATATGTTATCGCGACAATCTCGGTGGTGCTGCATTATCAAATGTCACGCTGAAGTTTTACAAGGTGGACAACGCCTCAAATAATACCATAACCGCTACCCTTGGTCAATCAAACCCCTACTTGCATTTACGGTACAATTAGCTTCGGAACGAAATTTAATATATCAGCTGAGACTATGTGATAACGCACTCCAGCTACTTCGCCCTCTATCCACCCTCCTAAGCCAATATGAACGTGGCCATATACGAGTATATCCACATGGTGGCGCGATAGCATTTCTGCAAACTCATTAGGACGAAGGTGTTCATCAAACGGCGGAAAGTGAAGCATTGCAATCTTGAGGCTTACTGTATCGGGAATGGAAAGCAAACCTTGTTCAAGATAATTTAGTTCTCGACGGAGAATACGTTCGCTTTGCTGTTCTGTTATTGGCACTCGACCACCCGCCGAAGGATGGCGAGTGACTGTTTGTTGGTAATTGTCGGATGATGAAGTTTCGAATTTATCATCAGCCGTTGCTGCTCGACTATTTTCAACAAAATCTTTTTCCCTTTCAAAATTTCTACTCTCCCAATCCACACGCCAGCCGCGCGTCCCAGTTATGCCGATGTTGTCAAGAACAATTGATGTACCCTGGATAAAAATTAGATTTCTATTAACTTCTCTTTGAATGCGGTTGGTTGCACGCCTCTGCCACCAGTAATCATGATTCCCACGGATAAGAACTTTAGTCCCAGGAAGGTCGGCTAAGAAGTTCAAATCTGGCATGGCTTCGGGAAGCTTCATAGCCCATGAGATATCACCTGGGATGAGCACAATGTCCTTATCTTTTATTGAAGCTATCCAGTTTCTGCGAATTGTATTAGCGTGGTCTGCCCAAGCTGGTCCAAAGATATCCATTGGCTTTGGCTTTGAAAGCGAAAGATGAAGATCTGATATTGCGAAAATAGCCATTTAAGCCTCACCTAATAGGTTTTTAGCCAAAACGAAATAGTTTTCCTCAAGATTAAGTGAATTAAATAAGAGGAAGGTTATTGGAAAAGAAGAGCCCCAAAAAACGGCATTTTGACATGCAAAGCCTCTAATTATAAATAAAAAATGGCCCAGCCGACTAAAAAGAAATTTCTGCCGGCTGGGCCATTTAGCTATCTATTTTATTTTTGCAACCATTTTCCAGTGTACACTATGCCTAAGGCATGGTCACCACCAATGTTTGCATACTTGAAACGCCAGTGCGCGTTGTGATTGTAGCCGAGTGCCCAGACAAAGTTCTCATCCGTGTTTCCAGGAGTCATCAGAGCGCTTGGAGAGTATTCGGCAGCAACGACAAAAGTTTTTGACAAAGGAAGCAAAAATCCGCCAAATACACCATTGAGAGCCTTTGTTCCCGCCAACAAGTGGAGCGTGGCAGGGTATTTTAGGCCAATTGGTACAGTCTTGTATATGCCAGCAAAAGCAGACTCTTCATGATTTACATGGTCCTCTGAATCATACCAATTGAGCACGCCCATTCCGTAGCCAGGCATATCCTCTGTTTCCCTGGCAACGGTCCATGAGAGACTCACTTGGGTATTGTTTGCTCTCCATGAAAGTGGATTCAGATTGTCTGAAGGGGTAGCACCACTGATGACGGATATTTCAAACCCCTTGAATACCGTTCCATCAAACTTATAGCATGGCAACCACTTGTCATGGGTCGGAGCAGTAGCCGGCGCGCTTTCGTTGAGTGGAGCGGCAATCTCGAGTCTGTACATTCCATCTGGCAAAGTCTCGGCCGTTGGAATGCAAATTAGTCTGTATGCAAATGCGGTGCCTGCCGCTATGAGCAACACCAGGGCAAATACAACTACCCTAAACGTTCTTACCACTTAAGTGCCTCCTTCTTGAATTGCTTTGCTGAAAAAGATAGTAATAAACATAATTCAGTTCTCTCCACTAACCACCTCCTGCCCGGTTCAGAGTCTCTTAAAGTGGACTCTTATACCTTAAAATAGTTAGATTTTTGCTCGTTCATCGCACTCGTCTTGCTTTTTACTCCGATGCTTTTGAGTCTCCTTGGCTCTTGCGAGTCGCATATACGCTAAATTCCTAAAGCCGACCGAGTATAGCGTCAAAAGAACCTTGCGACCCCTATATCGTGGCGTATCTTTTAAGAAAAGCCTAGACAATCAATCATTGAGCCAACGCTAGTTCTAATGAGCTATATTCTACTTGCACCAAAGGCAAGTAGTATATAGCTCGGCAGGTGTGTTTCGATAACTTTATTTCTCTCCAGCCGAAAATCCTCCTTTTAAGCTTTTTAAGAAAAAGTTTTTCAAAAATTAGGGTAAAAACTATACTTTAGTTGATAGACTATCTTAATCTACTAAAGGTATAATCAAACCAAGGAGGCGATAAAATGCAAAAAGTTTTGACGATTGCACACAGAGGTTTTTCAGCCATTGCACCCGAGAACACACTCGCTGCTTTTAAAAGGGCTCTTGAACTTAAGCCCGACCTAATTGAGTGTGACGTTCGCCGCACCAAAGATGGCAAAATTGTTATCATCCACGACGCCACAGTCGACCGAACAACGAACGGTACCGGTAGAGTAGCCGACATGACCCTTGAGGAGCTTCGGCGGCTTGACGCTGGAAGCTGGTTTGGAACCCAATATGCAGGAGAACGACTACCGACTCTGGAGGAGTTTCTCGACCTACCATGGGGAGAAACGCAACCAATCATTGAGATAAAGGAGCAAAGTTTGGAAGATGACGTCGTTGCCTTAGTACAACAAAGGGGCATGTCTGCACGCACCGCGATATGTTCATTTCACCACAAGATTGGACTTCGCCTAAAAGAACTCGACCGTTTGATTCGATTTTCCCCGCTAATCAGCAGCCAAACGGAGATTTCAGGGGATGAAGCGGTACGACTTGCTGATGAAGCAGCAGCTGTTAACGGGTGGGTTTTTGGCGTAAATTACACTGCTATTACTCCCGATCTTGTAAAAGCTACCCATGCCGCAAATATGTTAATGGAAGCCTGGACAGTAGACGATGAAGAAAACATCCGTCGAATGGTTACCATGGGCGTAGATGTTATTGCCAGCAACCGGTTAGATCTTCTTTTGCAAGTGCTGGCAGAGATGGGAGTACGCAACAAGTAATCCAATGACCGTTTTTTGGCGTATAGAATAGGAGTTTAACCTCTGCCGCCTCGAATATTGTTGGCGCCTATGATATAATCAGCTCAACTTGGGTGCATATTTCCGCCCCTTGGCGGCTTATAAAGTTAATAAGAAGTTTATGCATTAATAATGGAGGAACAATGGAAATTCTTGACCAGCTGAAGTTTGACGAAAATGGCCTAATTCCAGCAATTATCCAAGATGCGGAGAACGGGGACGTTCTCATGATGGGCTTCATGGACCGCGAAGCCGTGCAACGCACCATCCGCGATGGAAAGGTTTGCTTTTGGAGCCGCTCACGCCGGAAGCACTGGGTAAAAGGTGAGACATCGGGCCACTTCCAATTTGTAAAAGGAATCTACGTTGACTGCGATATGGACTGCCTATTGATAAAAGTGGATCAAATTGGAGCGACATGTCATGAAGGATATCGGAGTTGCTTCTTTAGAAAGATAACAAAAGAAAATACTCTGAGCGTGATTGCCGAGCGGATTTTCAATCCTGAGGAGGTTTACAAAAAGTGAGAAGAGCTACTCTTCATCTGTTACTTGTTTGCCTAGCTTTTTGCTCGCTCTTCTCTAACGCATGGTGTCAGCCTGAGTATCGCCTGGTAACTATTCTCCACACAAATGATATCCATGACCACCTTATTCCCTTCAGCTACCCAGATGCACTTAAGTCAAGCGCCCCAGTAGCAGAGATGATGGCTACCAAAAATATCGGTGGTTTGGCAAGGATAGCCACCTTAGCCCACCAAATCGAAGCTTCAGTGGGTGGCAATGCAATTTTAGTGGACGCAGGCGATATCTGCGACGGTACGCCATTTGGAATCGAATACAAAGGTGAAGCAGACTTTGCCGCGCTCTCTGCCGCGGGATATGATGTAATGGTTACCGGAAATCACGAATTCGGCCAATCTCTCGAACAATTCAACCGCAATCTAGCGCTGGCTGAGTTCCCTATAGTATGTGCCAATCTTCTAAAGAAAGACTCGTTGGAACCTGCACTTCCCGAATATGTGATTTATGATTTTGACGGGGTGCGAATCGCCTTTCTTGGATTGACAACGCCACAAATTGCTGATTACAAAGCAGTGAAAGAAGGATTTGCAGTAAAGGACCCTTATGAAACAGCAAAGCATCTTGTTCCAAAGCTGAAAAATAAAGCCGATATAGTAGTTGTTCTGAGCCACCTAGGAGAAGCCGAAGATGAAAGATTAGCGAAAATGGTCCCAGAAATTGACGTAATCGTCGGAGGACACTCGCATACGCGATTAGCAACTCCAAAAATCATTAAGCACAACAAACCCGCTGAGGCATTCTCGCTTGGCGGCACCGTCATTGTCCAAGCATACCAATGGGCCGGCGAACTAGGAAGGCTTGATCTCCGACTTAGAAGAAACAGCGGCCCATTTACCCTAATGAGCGTGGACGGCAAGTTGATACCCGTTACCTCCGACATACCAGAAGATCACAAAACTGCCGAAGTTATTCGAAGGTATTATATCCCAATCTCCAAACGATATGACAAAATAATTGGCGAGGTTACCGCAGATATGGTTGATAAAGGAGGGAGCAGCCCAGTTTTAAACTTGGTGTGTGATGCCATACGTGAGGAAACGGGGGCACAGATTTCTATATACGGCGTAGGCGGAGTTCGAGGGAACTTTGCAAAAGGCCCTATCAAAGTTTGGGATGTAGCAACCGTCCTACCGTTCCACAACAAACTTGTGCTTATAGAACTAACCGGAGCGCATCTCAAACAAATAATCGAAAGATTCCCCATCAGTCCGGGAGTTTCTGGCATGCGGTATAAAATTGTCAATCGCAAGATAGTCGAAGCAACTGTTGATGGAAAGCCCCTCGATGAAAACGCAACTTATTCGATTGCAACAATAGACTGGCTTGTTGGGCTCTACTTCTCAGATGTAACGTCAGCAAAATACTTAGACACCCTTTCAGTAGATGCTCTCATAAACTATATACAGAAGCGCAAGGTAATCTCCCCCGTAAATGACGAAAGAAGGCAAGTAGAATGAGTCAACCAGCAGACATAATTTTGACAAACGGCAAGGTATTCACTCTTTCACAAACGGTATGGGCTTCAGCTGTTGCTATTCGAGATGGACGCTTTGTCTACGTTGGCTCAGATGACGAAGTTGAAGATTACATAGGCCCAAACACTGAACAGATAGATTTGGAAGGCCGAACAGTAATTCCAGGACTAATAGATTCTCATGTCCACCTATTATACTACGGCAGAAACAAACTCTTGCGCGCCGACCTAAATGGATGTAAATCGATTAAGGAGATAATCCAACGGCTCCAGGCACATGATGAGAAGCGCCGTGGAGAGTGGATACTTGGCTGGGGATTTGACCAGGAAATACTCGCCGAACGCAGGTTTCCCACTCGCCATGACCTCGACCAATTCAACAAACCGGTGCTCATCTCAAGGCTTTGTGGTCATGCGTGTGTTGTAAATAGCAAAGCGATAGAGCTTGTAGGCCCGGAAAAAATTCCTGATTCAGCAAGGGATACAGGACTCCTCACTGAAGATGATATGAACCCAGTTTGGGAAGCAATGCCCCAGCCGACTTTCAAGGAAATGGTGGAGGCTGCCGAGTTCGCTGCTGCGAAAGCTCTTGCCACTGGATTAACCAGCGTCCATTGTTTAGTTAGCTCCCAAACCGAGCTTGACGCCGTTCGCCACATTAATCGGCAAAGCCAACTGCCTATACGTTTCTATGTCCAACCTGGTTATGAAATGCTTGATTCGCTGCTTGCTGAAGGTCTCAAGACTGGCGATGGAGATGAAATGCTTCGAATGGGCGCAATCAAGATTTTTGCAGATGGCTCGATGGGCGCAAGAACAGCAGCTCTCAAAGAAGATTTCGCCGACGACCCCGGAAATAATGGCATCCTGCTGCATTCGGACGAAGAACTTACAGATATGGTTCGCAAAGTTCACAATTCCGGCTGGCAAGTGGCAATCCATGCAATTGGAGACCGAGCTGTTGAACAAGCCGTTAACGCAATTGAAACCGTTCTCATTGAAACCGGCGAAGACAACCGCACTCGGCGACACCGAATTGAACATGCTTCGCTATTGAATGAGGACCTTGTTTTCCGAATGGCAGACCTCCATATTTTGGCTTCCGTGCAACCTCAATTTATAATAACCGATTTTTGGACAATTAATCGTGTCGGTCGTGAGCGCTACCGATGGGCATATCCATTTCGAACAATGCTTGAGGCTGGGATTCCTCTATCGCTCGGCTCAGATTGCCCTGTTGAAAATCTCGACGTTTTTGAGCTAATCTGTCGAGCAGTTACCCGTGACGAACATTCGCAATCTGAACGCCTAACAGTCGAAGAAACAATTGCATTATATTCCCTCGGCGGAGCATACGCCATGTTTCAAGAAGCAAACCTTGGCTCCATAGAAGTAGGCAAGCTTGCTGATTTCATTGTTCTAAATCAAGACATATTCTCGATACCAGAAAGCGAAATTCCGAACTGCAAAGTAGAGACGGTTTTTGTAGGTGGCAAAAGAAAAATCTAGTCTTGCATTCACAACAAACCTCAATTGCAACTTCGCCTAAATATCTGCCCTCTCTTCGCCGATAATAGTTATGCAGGTATTTCTTAACCCCAGCCAAGGAAGGCAGGGAAGATTCCTCCGGTGAGGTGTTTGGATGGCAAATTCTGAGTTCAGCATCGCACTGCGGAACTACGCCGGCGTCCCCGTCGTAGATCTCGTAGGTGACATCAACAAGCAAACCCTCAGTAAGCTTGAAGACATCTTAAACAAACTTATTCGCGCTGGACATTTCCATGTCATGATAAATCTCAAACGTGCGGTGTGGCAGAATACGAACAGTTTGAGCCCGCTTGCAAAAATGGCCCGAGTGTTCCAAGCGCACTATGGAAATTTAAATCTAATTGCAGAAAACAATCAGATTGATGGCCTGCTTAGAGTGAAGTCAATTGCAAACCTTTTTAGATTCTGCACTTCCGAGGGTCAGGCTCTGACTAGAATAAGAAAAATCCCAGGACCAACAGCAACTGGCGTCAAACCAAGCAGTGCCCGCCTTGCAGAAGTCAAATAAATGTGAGAGTGAAAAGTGACTAGACCTGATACCGAACTAAGAATAGTAAATGTCATTGATCCGATAATGTGCTTACGGTGCAAGCATGCACACATAGCAGATGTACTTTTCACCGACGGATCTACAAAAAAGATGTTTTACTGCTCACGCCTAGATTGCGACAACTGGCAGTGCACTACATCTGATTCTGACGAAGAAAACCAAGAGGAAACTGACAAATAATTATTGATTTGAATTAGTGAACACTTTTAATACAGAGCAAGCAGTACACGCGAGGGCTGCCATTTTTACCATAGGCAGCCCTCGCCTTATAAATAAAAAACTACAATCATCAAATCACGGCTTAGGAAGCGATTATCCTTATTTTAACACGCACAGCGTTCGTGCGGCCAGTCCAAGCATCCAATCCAATCGAACGCCCGGTCAGATATGTTTCATACCACAGATAAACTTCATACTCGCCCGGCTCAGAGAAATCCCATTTTCCACCCCTGAAGCCACTTGCCAAATTAATATTAACACTCCGTGTTGCGCCTGGCTCCAGATAAAAGAAATCGTCTTTCGTATGAGGTGGAAGAATAGTAGCATTACCTTTGAATCGAATCGGCTTCCCCGATTTTAGAATAAAAACTTTTAATGGGAATTGGTTACTCCGAAAGTAGGCGGGATATGGCTCAAGCCAGGCATTTAGCGTCAGCCGCCGCTGACTGTAGTTTGTTAGCCGAATGGTTATACGGATTGGCTGGCTAGCACGAACAGTAAGTGAACTAGGTTCAGCTTGAATCTTGAGAGCTGTGCTTGTGCCAGAACGTTCGCCTAGTCCTTGGTATTCATCAACCCACCGTATATCCTCAGCCTTACTGCCCCCACCCCATCTATCAAGTAGCCAGTTGCCGAACTTGAAGCCGCCAACGCCGACAGCAACAAAGGCAAATATTAGCAGAGCGATTTTTACTGCACGCATCAAAATAATCCGCTGGGCTGAGAATATTTTACAACCCAAATAGGTATTTCTTCACTTTCAAATAGTGAAGATAGTTATCATATGATACATCAGGTGGGCATCTGTGGTCCACGTGTGGAATATATCCACCTGACTCGACGGTTTTCCGAATCCGCTCCAACTCCCGCTCAATCTCTTTCTTTCCTTTTGCAAGCTGAATTTTGTCCACACCTCCGGCAAGAAGCACTCTTTTACCAAATTTCTCGCGGAGCGCGACGGGATCGGAACCGGAATTAATTTCTAAAGGAAACATACAATTTACGCCACCTTCCAGCCAGTGCTCCACCAAAGAGTTAATGTTCCCATCGCAATCTACAATTACAACGTCTACTCCATGCTTCTTCAGCAAATCGGTGATTCGCTTGTACCTAGGCGTCATCCATTCCCTAAACATCCGCGGTGAGATAATCGGCCCATGATTGAATGCCATGTCTTCCCATCCAAGTGCAAAATCTGGCTCCACATATTGTAGCGCATGCTCTAGAAGCGTCGTGACCAAAACTGTTATGTGCTCCATTATGTCCTGGATAAGCCCAGGGTCGTCGTAGCATGCCAGGGATACGCCTTCGAAACCCATCCAGTTGCGAATCCAACCAAAAAGCGAACCTATTCCAATTCCAACTGGAACATTGCTCTCCTTAAAAGATTTCCCAATGCCTTCCCAATCGAATGCATAACGTGCTGGGTCGTTTGGGTCTAAACGGCGCTTTATATCCTTCCAGGATTCCCTATCTTTTATAGGGAACTCAATGTAATGAGGTATACTCGACGAACCATCCTTGTAGACCATGCATTTAATGCCATCACTGCCGCGAACTATTCGATATCTATCAGTCTCCTCCAAGACTAAATGCTCGAAGGGTGGGCGCCAGCTGTAATCCATCGGCACAGAAAGAGTTGGGTCGAAGCCAAAAAAGACGTCCGCAGCCGCGTTTGAATCAACCTCCTTTGGGAGTCCTTCGTCATGCCAGCGCTTAAGAGTTTCATTCCAATATCCAAACTCATGATTTGGCACGCGGTCAACCCCCTGGAAGTGCATTGTGCGTCTAAAACGTTCGCGATGGGTATAACCTCCATCCCTTGATGGAGGGTCGAGTAAACCATACTCCTTTAGCTTCTTGTCCTCTGCCCGCAACTCGCGGATTCTCTCCATTTTATCCATAATTCTCTCCTGCCCCTTACCAAAACGCTTGCTTGTGGAAAGTGAAATCGAATTTTCCTCACTTTCGCCTTCCAGCAAAATGAGTTTTCCAGTATTGCAAAAAGCACAGCGGAATTTCCAGTCTAGAATACACTACAGGTGAAATAGGGTCAAGGCAAGTTATCGTTGACGTAGACATTGGTCTGCTATATACTTACAAAAATCGAGGAGCAAAGATATAAAGGAGTAGCACGATGGCTAAGCAATTGACCGAACGGCAGAAAATCGTCCTAGATTTTTTGACCAAATATGTCCAGAAACACGGATATCCGCCATCCATACGCGAGATTTGTGCAGGAGTCGGCATTAAGAGCCTAAGAGGTGTAACCGTTCATTTAGAGGCTTTAGAACGAAAAGGTTATATAAGGCGAGAACAAACATCTCGAAGCATCACAATCTTACGACAGCCCAAAGTAAAGGAAGAAGATGCATACATTCGCCTGCCTTTGATAGGAGCGATAGCAGCAGGAGAACCATTGCTTGCTGTTGAGAACATCGAAGGGGAGCTGCCAGTTCCGCGGGCGATGCTAAGGAATACTGAAAATGCATTCCTCCTGAGGGTCAAAGGAGACAGCATGATTGAGGAGCATATAATGCCAGGTGACCTAGTAGTTATTCGTCCCCAACAGACTGCCGAAAATGGCGATCTCGTTGCTGTGCTTATCGGCGAAGAGGCAACAGTAAAGCGTTTGCGCTCCGAAAACGGAGAAATTACCCTCCTCCCCGCAAACCCAGCTTATGAGCCAATACCTCTTCGCGGCAAAGATTACAGGATAATTGGCAAAGCCATCGCCTTGCTAAGGAGCTACTAACCCTTTATCGCTTTTACAGCTTCGTCCACGCTTTCAAACAACTTGAATATTGTATCAAGCCGGGTAATGCTCAATATTCGACGGATGTTTTCACCGCACCCCACAAGATTTATGCTTCCGCCAAGTGGCTTGACTTTGCGAACGGCTCCAAGAAGTACTCCAAAGCCGCCGCTGTCCATGTAGCTAACATCCGTAAGATCAATAATAATATCTTTTGCTCCTGAATCTATTATCGAAATGATAGCAGATTTAAAATCAGGCGAGGTGTAAAGGTCTATCTCTCCGGCTACTTTTAATACTGGAACTTCTGATACATTTTCGACGCTGGTTTTTAAATTTGCATTTTTCACTTGAGCCAAATCCATCCCCCCTTATCTCTTTAATTTTTGGCTAGAAAAAGCTTCCTTTTTTACCCATGATGATTAGCACGTCAAAAAGAACTGCGCTAGCCCAGTGGACTAGGAAACACGGTAAAAACGATCTTGACCTGAGGGCAACTACTCCAAGCGCCACCCCGGCAACAAAAGAAGCTGCCACCTCAGGCGCAGGCTTCCCCATATGCATAATACCAAAAGTAGCGGCTTGCACAAACACTGCCCAGAAACCAATAGTCCTAGAAAGGCCGAAAAGCAGAAATCCCCGGAAGAAAAATTCCCAGCAAAATAGATATATCCCATATGCAAGCTCAAAGTAACCAAAATACACTGAATCATAAACCATACGTGGCTGAAGCGGATAGTATGATTGAAATTGATGCATTCTTGACGCAATTATGAGGAAAGGCAATACCGCTACAAAAAGAGTAATCGAATAGCGAATACCACGGCCAATATCTCCGGGCGTAAACCCAAACGAAGATGGCTCTTGGCGCAAAAAGAGCATAACAATCAAAATTGGCACCCAAAACAATGCACCGATATTTGTTATCAGGTACTTTTCGTCTACCGGTGATTGTCTGTTATACCAATATAAAATGCCAATAACCGAAGCGCCAACTATTGCCGTTACTGCAGATGCGAACTTGTCCCGAGCCATTATCCCTCTCGCTCATTAAGTTATACACCATCATAAACGACTATGCAAACGTTTACCAAAACACCCATCAGGATAAAATTACTTGTTAAGGTTTGAATTCCTACTCTTAATAATTCAAATGTGTTGGCAAGTCAAGCTATAAAAAACCGGACTGAAATTTTTTCAGTCCGGCGAAAATTAGCAACATTTCACCCCAAAAAACCTACCACATCTTACTTGCAGGCGCGTTTCAACAGCTATAAAAGCTTCTCAACCTACTTCTTCTCGTCCGTTTCCACCATTGCCGCCCATGGGTATCAAGCCAAGCCCCGCACAGCGGCGCATCGCCTGAACCCTATTTGAAACGTTCAACTTATCGTATATTCGCGCAAGGTGGAAGTCAACAGTTCGCTTGCTACAGCAGAGAATGGCGGCTACTTCTTTACTTGACTTGCCCTCAAGAACGAGTTGCAGAACCTCAATTTCGCGTTTTGTAAGCCCGATTACCGCTTCTTCTTGACAATCCGGCGACCTGTTTTCATTGTCCATTGATGTTTCCTTTCCGTTGGGTAGCAGCTCCCCGCCTCAAATGAGCGCCCTACGCATACTCCACAACTTCCGTTAATTTTTGCGTCTAACTGGTTCTAAATCACGGAAATATCGCCGTTTTGTCGTAAGTATATCACTTCTTGAAAGTTTTGTCAAGCCTCTGACTTACTCTATTCCATAGACTTGTCCGTCAAGCATCTGGGTACTGGGCAAAAAGGCTTACAAAATGCGCTTTTAGGTTAACGAAAACCTTGAAAATGAGAAGCTACTTTACTGACGCCCTGATATTTCTATAAAGCAAATTATGCAATCCTACGCCATTTGAATGACTGACGAACAAGCTCGTCTGCTTCCTCCTGGCTCGAAACCGAGACCACCAAATCAAGGCCTTCAGGGCCGAACTCTTCGACAAGAGCCTGTGCCTCTGACGGTGTGACGCCTAGAAGCATGAGCGACTTCCCAGCTTTACGTATGCGGTGATAGAGAGGATACCAAACAGGGTCTCCACATCCTGGCTGTCCCGCCCCTGGCGTCCACTGGATTGCCTCTAGCTCCTTTATTGCAAGCAAGGGGCCTTCATGCTGAAGTGCACATGGACCATCCCAATGATAAACCGTGTGGTCGAGCTGGCGGCATTGTTCGCATAAATAAGGGGCAACAAACTCTTCAAACATTTTTGCAGAAATCATCGCACTGAAATCACACTGAAGTTTAGCAATCCGCCCTTTGCCATAAATCCGAAATGCAGAGAAACACGAACCGCCAATTTCGTCTTTAATAATTTCATAAAGTCTTCTGTGGTACTCAATATAAAGTGGGAGAATTGCACGTTGGAACTCATGAATCTTCTCTGGACAATCAACCAAAGCTGTGAGTAGCTCGCGAGTGCCAATTAGCGAAGCAATCGTATCTAAATTCTCAATCAAATCCGGAAAAGATACCAGCGCACGCCCCTCAAGCCTCTTCACGCCTTCCTGAGCTATTCTGAGGCTAGCCTGCCAGTATGGATTATTCTCATTGAAAGTCGGAACTGTAGCAGTGGTGACATCATCAATGCACTTGTGATACCACACCGTGCGGTCGGTAAATACGGGCTTCGCGCCAAGGTAGAGAGATAGCGTCCCCGGGCCAATATGAGTATCTAAATAAGGAAAAGCATCCCCGGCAAAATAGGTTCGACTCAACTCCCATTCAAAAAGACGAATTCGATAATCAGGGTTAAGCCATTTTTCCTCCTGGCTAGAATATGTGGGCATAGGTTCATTCGGCGCATCTTTTTTTGGAGCAATTACCTGAAGCAACGGGCGGTCAACTACCTCGCCATGCCACCACGCCTCAAACCGCTCTCTAGATTTCTCCCAATTCTCCAATCCAAGAAGCCCCACGATTCTCTCCTAGAATAAGTTCTCAAAGAAAGCATACGATGAGGATTAAATAGATTCCTGCAGGGTTTGCAATTAAGATGCAATTGAGGTTATGGGTTTTGATTGCCGAGGTTTGTGTTATGCCAGAGCTGGCATTCCTTGGATTCGAGCATTGAAAAGACAGGTTCATGACCTTCTTTAACACATGAATAAGCATACAAATACATTCCAGATGACCATGCTTGGTATGCCGCTCCTCTTGGTTCGCCAGTAATGCCATGAAGCCATTCGTTGAACTCCCACTCTTGTTCGCGGCCTAGTTTGTTTGCCACCGCCAACCGAACAAGCGTTTCTTTAGCTCGCTCCATATGTCCTGCCCGAACAAGAGCGGCAACGTAAAGTCCACCAACCCAAGGCCATATGCCCCCATTATGATACTGATTCGGCTTATTCAGCTCGTGCTCGGTTATATAATAATCGCGCCAATCTTTATCTCCTGGCTTAATTGGAGGATGAATTGCTCTAACCGGATAAGGCTCATCCAGTCGGCGCTTGAACAAGTAATTGAGGATGCTTTCAGTCTGCTCAGGATCTGCAAGGCCAAATGCTATGGCAAATGCGTTTGCTGTAGTATCAAACCACTCTCCGCGTTCTTGTTTCCATGACCAAGGAAGAAAATAACCTTTCTCATCATTCCAAAGAAACCCATTTATTGCTTCACGAACAAGATGCGCTTTCTTAATATCGCGCCTCAACTCCAGGACCGCAAACCACAGAACGTTCGTATAGAGAACATGCCCACGATTGGCAGTGATATCCATCCAGTCGGTTGCCTCTTGCTGTTCAATTAAACCTTCCTCGTGAGCATCCTGATACTCCAGCCACACCAGCGCGCGCTCTGCCGCCTGGTGGAATTCCGAGAATTCGGTTCCAAGAAGTCGCTCCGCATAAGCAAGTGTTAGGATAAACCAGAGTGAAGCATCGGCTGCCCCAAAAGCCACAAGCCTTGGACGCGACGGGATAAATGTATCCACGCAATTAGGTATCTGGCCGCTTGTTGACTGCCTATCCATTAGGGTATCCATAGTCTTCAACCATTGACGAAGAAACCGCTCCTCACCTGAAACCAGCCCTCCAAGAGAAGCGATTAGGGCATCGCGAGCATAAACGGCATTGTAGTATGTGGGAGAAGCAAAAATCCCATTTGGCGTTGAACACTTGTCAAGTACAATTTTCGCCTTGGCAAATGCTTCCTCAACTAAAACTTCAGCATTCTCGACCTGCATAGCGTCTGATTTTGCCATTTAGAAACACCCGCCTTATGCACCCATGACCCGAGGTTACATTTCATTAAAAATTGGTATAGCAAAGTCGCAATAACCACTTTAAAGTACGTCTCCGCCCAATAATCCCGTAATAGCAGGAAACGCATTTTGTCTTTTCCAATTGCTGAGAGCTGGTGTCAAAGAACAATTATATAAATCATGCGGCCATTGGCAGGGAAAGCTTTGTGCTGACCAACTCTAATATTCGCCTTGCAACATCCCGATAATCAAAGTTTTTCTCCACATGCTTCCTAGCAGTTGCACCCATCTCCCCGCGCAAATTATCATCGGCTAAGAGGCGTAAGGCATATTTTGCCAAATCTTCCACATCTGCACGCACTGCGATCAGTTTGGGCTTTGCGAACTTAATGACTCGCTGCTCTGGAAAACCTTCTTTGGGGCCAACCTCCCCTTCTGTAATTGAAACCCATTCTCCCACTTTAGCCATAAAGCCGGTCTCGCCATGGATTACTGTTTCTTTTATGCCCATTGCGTTCACGCTCAACACAGGTTTTCCGCACGCTTGGGCCTCTACATGTGGCATGCCAAAGCCTTCCTGGCGGCTTGGACCGGCATAGATATCACAAGCATTATAAAGATAGGGCATGAATTCGCGAGACAAAACACCATCAACATACAGAACTTTATGTCTTATACCAAGTTCTTCTGCAAGAGCTAGGTCAATCTTGGTCTGTCTTTCTGTGCGCTCCTGGGACCAAACTTTGCAGACATATCGCCAATTTGGATATTCATTATCAATCTTGGCAAGTGCTCTCATCATCTCCTGACTCCCTTTACTTGCCCCATCACCACCAATTGTAAGTATCAGCTTCTCATCATCCCTGACCCCTAGAACCTCCCGAACTGCCTTCACATATTTATCCTCCTTTGGAAGGGGCCGGAATGAGTCTATGTCACAGCCAATTGGTTGAACAACCATGCGCTCAGGTGAAACACCGTCTCTCGTATAGGTTTCGGCTACCCATTTGCTTGTAGTAAGTATTAGGGGTAAAGCATTCAGCACATCCTGATAGTTGGCAACCCACCCATCTGCTACAAGCCATGGAACTGCTTGTATGCCAAATCTTTGCGGATGCATCACAAGCTCAGGCAATTGTCCCCACCAGCCAACGCCTATAACCACATCTGGCTTATAGCATTTGTAGAGCCACTCCTTTTGCAGAGAGCCGGATCTCGGCGCTGGCATACAATCCGCGCCTAGTTCGCGAAGACCGCGGTAAAGCAAATCCCCTTGCGTAGCGAGTCCAGCCGGAGGCGGTGGGTACTCATAGAGCAATAGGATTTTCATTAGCTCCCTCTCGGCAATATCTAAATGCTTCTATGGGCCCAGCGGCTTCAAACTCGAAACTTCCCGCGCCAAAGCCGTAAATATCGTGAATAATGCGACGTTTTGTAGCATGCTCTGCCTCGGTAAGATGCACAATAATTGGCGCCAACATATCAGGGCAGCCATTAATGTATGCAAAACATGTAAGAATCCCTTTGAGCTCGCCTTTAGTCACCATGTTGCTTACAGCGCAATGAGTTTGCTCATGGCGAGGATGACGCTCATATTCGCCATTCTCGCCATGTGTAAAAATTAAATCGTAAACTTCGGAAGCAAAACTCCTAATACGAACTTTTATTTCAAGCAAATCCGGCGATAGCTCTGCCAGTACTGGGCTATCGTCGAGATTGGATATCCCGGCTCTTGCACCAAATTCCCGCGCCGCATGCCAAAAATGAGGTTCACGGTCGGGATCACCAGCCCGGCACAAGCTAAGAATGTGCCACTCCCAGTCACGATGTCTCAATATTGTACCGCCCATCCATATAGCCTCATCATCAGGATGAGCAACGACAACTAAGCATTTCACTTTGCCGCTTTTTTCTATTTATAAGCTTGATGCAAGGTATTCTTACCCAATTTTCAATGCTTATCGAGACAGCACGAAGACGTTTGGACCTAGGATACGTAACACTGTTGGAACGCAGTTATCATTCGGGAGGATTTTCACCACTGTCGTTTAATGAAAGTATGAACAATTTACTAGCTTAATCGTCTACAAAGGCTGGTAAAAATTCAAGAAAGAGGAGGAGGAAAGCTTGAGGAAATCCCGTTTTGTGCTTCTTATCTTGTTGCTTGTCGCTTTGTGCTTGCCTGGGTTCTGCTTTAACCCAGCAACCCCACCAAGCCATAGAAATGCAATTCTGTTCTCATGGGACGGCGTGCAGAGAGACCACTTAAATGAGTGTCTTTCTCGAAATGAACTGCCAAACCTCGCCAAACTGATCTCCGAGGGTAATATGGTCAAAATTGACATCAGTGGCCATAATACCGACACCAAGGCAGGCCATACACAGATGCTTACCGGTTATGATCCAGATGTCACAGGCGTAATGAGCAACTCCAAGTTCAAAGCCATACCTGCAGGCTTATCTATATTTGAACGCCTGGAAAAGCAGTTTGGTGACGACAACATCGCTACTATTATGGTAACAGGCAAGACTCATCATATCGGTTCATGCCCTCCATCCACTCCCGAGCAAATTGCACAAGCAAAGGCTCAACTTGAAAAAATTAAAGCTCGGAACAAGCCCAACAACAAGACCGGTATAGCCGATCCCGATGCCGCAGCCCAAGCACAACAGAAGAGAAAAGCCCAAGTACAGAGATTAAACGCGATAATTCAAAATACCGATGGCGAGCCATTTTTCCATGTCAGCAAAAATATAGATGTCTGGGATGGCGAGAAAAGCCGAACGTGCGAAGTAAATGGTCCCCTAATGATTAACTACCTAGACAAATATGGAAAAGGCAGATTCTTTGCTTTTTATCACTTCAGTGATCCTGATCATACTGGCCACAATCACGGTGAGAATTCGAAGGAGCACAATGACGCGATAATCGCTTGCGATAAGTGGTTGGGTGAGATTGTAAAAAAACTAAAAGACCTTGGCGTTTACGACAAGACTATGATTTTTGTAACTGCTGACCATGGGTTCGACGAAGGCAAGACGAGCCACAGCAATGCTCCTTATGTTTTTCTCACGGCGAACTTGAAATCCCTAAAAAGGGATGGCCATCAGCGCGACATTGCACCAACTATTTTGAGCGAAATGGGTGTTGATATTTCAAAACTCGAGCCCAAGTTTAAGGGAGTAGTGCTGACTAAATAATAACCAAAATTGCAAATGATATCTCATTCAACCATTTTCTAGATATCATAAAATCGCAAAAGCCCCGATTGTTTCGGGGCTTTTTATTTTTAAAGACTTCCCCTTCACAACTTATCTAAACACTGACCTTCTACGCTACATGTATCGCTTCAAAACACGACTGATGCCTCGTTGTTCTTTTAACCATCTTAGGGAGCCATGTTCTATATCTCGTGTAAGAAGGGTATAAAAATGAACAGCTTGATGGTGAATCTTGGATTGCGTAGTATTACTAATTTTAGTTCTCATCGGACCAAAACCGGCAAATGGGAAAGATATTGACATAAAATTGTTCGCAAAGTAGATTTTGCAAAAAGCAAACAGCAGGAGGCAAGAATATGGAATTCTTCGTTGCAGTAAAAGAAAGAAAGTCCGTACGCAAGTTCGAAACTCGTGAAGTGGAGGATGACAAGTTAAATCTAATCTTAGAAACTATCAACCTTGCCCCATCTGCAGGCAATCTTCAGGCGTATGAAGTAGTGTTGGTAAAAGAAGCACAACGACGAGCAGAACTGGCTCAAGCGGCATTTGGGCAAGAATTTTTAGCACAGGCGCCACTAACATTAGTTTTCTGCGCAAATCCAATGCAATCAGCAAGCAAGTACGGAAAGCGCGGGGCGGAACTTTACTCCATCCAAGATGCTACAATAGCAGCAGCATATTGCCAGCTAGCTGCGACTGCCCTGGGACTAGCTACTGTATGGGTGGGGGCATTCGACCCGAAAGCGGTTTCGCAAGCTATCAAAGCCCCACCATCTATCATACCAGTCGCAATGATTCCTATAGGTTATGCTGCCGAGGAACCTCAGCGGCCGCCTAGACGCTCCCTGGAAGATTTGGTTCATAAAGAAACACTCTGAGCAATATCAGAATAGATTTTTAACACCAAAGTAAAGCGTCATGCCGCTGAAGTCAATATCGGCTACTTTGCCGGCTTTCATATATCTAAGCTCAGCAAAAAAGCTTTCGCTGAATTCGTATCCTAATATGCCGTTAATGGCAAATGAGGTTTTTTTCTCGTCGGCAGGCACGAATGGAGGATGAACAGGGTATTCTTTTATATCTAAAAAACTAATTCCAACCCCTGCGCCAAAGTAAAACGGCTTTGAGGAGGATGTTCCGGTTCGCCAAAGCCTTGTATATGTTATGGGCATTATACTCGCCGTCAGTGCATAATCGTCTTGCGCCGTTCGGTCCAGAGTTATATATGTCACCGGCTTAGACATTTCATCGAAAGCAAGCACATAATCAATGCCAAAGG